>JAGRAT010000046.1 GCA_020434495.1 Bdellovibrionales bacterium
AACTAGCAGGAGAAATTTCCTGCTAAGTATGCTATCGGTCTATAGCTAAACAGGCTTAAGCACTTTTTGTACAATTATTCTCTCAACAATTCAGCTAGTTAGATGTCTTGGGCTGAAAATTAGGCGTGATGGACTGGTGGAAATTCTTATCACAGCGACTTGTAGGACAAAGGACAAGAGCTTGCTCGCTCTCGAGGAAGACTACCTGAAACGCTTTCCGAACGAGAACCGAGTAAAGATTCGCGAGCTGAAGGGCGAGCAGTTCCTTAAGCATTCGCGAATGGAACAGCAGCGATATCACTCCGATCTCATTCATCAACTTGGAGTCCCGAAGAATCGACTCGTTTTACTTGATGAGCTCGGCAAAGAGTTCTCCACGGAGGAGTTAACAACATTTCTGACAAATCAAAGTGAGAGCGGAACGGATCGATTGATCTTTGCTATCGGTGGGCCGTGTGGATGGTCGACGGAGTTAAAAGAGGAAGCGTCTTTGCTCTTTTCGCTTTCAAAGATGACGTTTCCTTATCAATTAGCGCGGGTGATACTCATTGAACAGCTCTATAGATGTTTCACCATTCAGAAGAATCTTCCTTATCATCGGTGACAGTGCATGCTCTATCGTCTCCTGAAACCACTTGTTGTTGATGCTGGTAGGAGATTCTTTAGAGATATTTATGTTCGAGGAACTCCAGCACAAGACGTTTCACTTCTTGTCTGTGCGAACCATGTAAATGTCGTCCTTGATGGTCTGCTTCTTTTGGCAGTCTATCGACGTGCACTCTGGTTTATCGTGAAGGGGTCGCTTTTTAAGGGTCGATTGTTTTCAGAGCTGCTCGGATGGCTTCAGCTGACACCGGTGTATCGCCGACAAGATAACCCGGACGACACTCGGTATAAAAACGACCAGGCCTTTCAGCGCGTTTCCGAACGACTATCTGAGGGTTCTGCGGTCGCTATTTTTCCCGAGGGAGAAAGCAAAACAAGTTGGACGCTCGCTCCACTTCGTACCGGAGCTGCCCGTATTGCTTTGCACACCCAAGAATTATTCGGAGAAGGGAGGGAGCTCTACATTCAGCCAGTAGGAATTACCTATTCAGATTTTTTCCGTTTTAACTGTTCCGTGACTCTCTGTTTCGGTGAGCCGATATCTGTGAAGCTCTTTTCTCGGGCGCATCACGAACTCTCAAAAGAGGATCAGGTTCGTGTCCTTACCGAAAGCATAGCGGCTTCCCTACGCGAACTTACCGTTGATGCGAGCACGATTGAAAATCTGTCATTGTTAGAGATGATCAGTAAGCTTTATCAGTCCACCGGAGAGCCAAGAGATGATCAGAAACGACTCTCAGCTATCACCAAGCTTTTGCCCGAGATGCAATCAACTCATCCAAGGCGGATTGAGCGGTTTGAGAGACGGCTTACTCGGCACTTAGAGCTTGCTGAAGCCTTAAAAATTGCACCCAGTGAAAAACTAGAAAGCCGTCAGAATCGAATCTTCATGGCACTCCTCATTCCGGTAGTAGCTTTTGGCATCGTCATGCTTTTTGTCCCCTATCGAGTAAGTTGGTGGGGGTCTCGGCAGATCACTGCAAAGAGTACACAGTATTCAAGCTGGGCGCTTTCTATCGCTTTTTTTCTCTTTCCGTTGTGGTTTCTCTTATTGAGCAGTGCGGCTTGGGTTTCTTCTGGGAGTCTCGTTGTTGGTGTGCTCGCCATGTTTTTTTGTCTCGTCTGTGGGTACTTCACCAGTCGCTACTTTAACAGGTTCGCGCTTTATCTTTTTACTGTCATGTGGCCAGGAAGAAAGACTCCCATCGCAGTGCTCCGAGAGATGCGTGATGATCTCATCGAAGAAATTGAGAGTTGGACATTGTAACACCAAGTCTCTCTCCCGCACTGGTAGGAAAGGATACCTGAGCCACTATGAGGGCAAGGTAAAGTGGATGTGTTGGAAGGTGTTATTCTGGTCCTGATCGTTCGCGAGAATGTCTAGAATAATAGTTTTTCCACCGGCACTTACACCATTCCGGGCAAGGCAGCTTGCAAGATTTACCGTAAAGGAAAGCGTATTTGCGCTATTCGGTGTTCTGTCTGGGGCAGTATCCCGAAAGATTGCATCTCGAGTATCTGTATCTTCAGAGGAGGTACGGAACGCAAGCTCTGACGAAACATTTGAGAAGTCAGCTGGAGCACATCGGTAGACATCTGTATCGACCGCGAGATACATACCGTATTGCAATCCTCCCATATCGATATAGCTTCCCTGTTCGGCTCCTGGAATTGCTGGTCTTTGCGGTCGCCAAAAGGTGAGAGTCGGTGATGTCGTGGTGAGCATGATGGGTGCATTTGGAGTCCCTGGATCTCCATTTGTGGATGGGTAGGTAATCGTCTGTGACCCTGAACCACTGTCGTATGACTGTAGAGCCACTGTTGTTACGAAGTAGTACGGGAGCGCAATCGGGATCTGCCGCAGTCCTGTATCTGTGGTTACTCGAAAGATATAGGTATCTCCCGAGGCAATATCGCTTGTGGTCACTCGTGGGAAAATTCCAATTTCAAATCTGGATGGATTGGTTACTGGAACGAGATCTGGAAATCCGTCTCCGTTGTTATCAAAATCTTTCAGGAGACTTCCAAAAGGAACTCCACTTCCCTGCTCAGGCCCGTTAATCACCGCGGAGCCGGTTGCCGTATTGCAATAAGGAAGGTTCGAGCAATCCAGATCCACTGCGGAGACGGGCACGGTGTTAGGCACAACGAGAAATACCAAAGACAGTCTACTTTGAATGAGTGAGTCAATGTCAGAATCTGAGACTCCACCTGCATTCAGGTTGAGCGTCTCGTAGAGCTCAACGGAGAGATCCGAAAATACATCTGGCGAAAGATCGTTAAAGGAAAAGGTATTCGTATCAACACCATCGAGGGAGAGGTCACCGTCATCATCAACGTCAAATGCGTTTGGAAGTCCGTCACGGTCGGCATCAATCCCGGGACGGGAATCTCCAGTGGCCAGTATCGAGGAACTTGTGCCACTAGTAGTGGTGCGGTCTACCAGCCCGAGTTTTCCAGACCCAAGTGTTCCACCTGAGCTGCTGAATGGAATCCGAGAAGACTTAAAGAGCCGTTCTTGAAGGAGGCTTCGTCGTTTGCTCTTGAGTACCGATGCAAATCCTGTTTGCAGTGAAATGCTTCCTACGTTTCCACGTTTTCCAGAGAGTTGAGGTTTGGCTAATGATTTGCCTGGAAAAACGACCGGGCCAAAGTATGTTCCGTTGGTTCGTAATAGCTGTAGGGTCGCACCACTTCGTACATTTACTTTGAAGCGTCCTGCATCGCTTACATCCGCCACATTGGCTGTTCCATCTTTTGAGAGGCTAAGGACCCGAAAATTTGTAGCATCATCCCCTGACAATTTTCCACGGAGCGGAGCTCCATAAGCGGTGCTACTTAGGACATTGATCAATAAGAGCACGAGAATAAAAGTTGTAACTATACCGGTGATTACTAAGAAGCGAGGTTTGATGGACTGCATAATCGAACCCTCTAAATCTCATAGAGCGAGAATCGCAGTGCTATTCTATTCCTCTCTCGGCGAGCCGGCCATCGAAAAGTTCAATTTGGAAAGATGACGAAGTAGCCCACCGTCATGATAGCAAGGTCAGCTATCATATGGCTCACCCAGGCGCCTACGAGTGTTCGTTGTCGCTCATAGTGGATATTCCAGATAACCCCTGCGATAGCTACCGATGAGCCAAAAAATATGGCCCACTCCCACGGAAAGTACTCCTTTAAGATGATGACATGATGGGAAGCAAAGGCGAGGGCGGCTAACAAATTTGCGAGGATCGGATTAATGAGATTGCGGAGGTTGCCGTAAACAAACCAACGCCAGTAGTACTCTTCGAGCAGTGAGTGAAAGAACGAGAGAAATATAGCAAAAGGAATGTACCACTCGTAAAATCCGAGCTCCAAAGCCTTCCCCCGAATTCGGTCACCATAGGTGAATACAGCTTCTCCAATTGGGGTATATAACCCGAGAAGCATAATGGTCGCGATGGCGAGGCCAGTGAGGAGTCCAGGCAGTATCGCCTCTCGATGACGAGAGTGCTTTATTTCAAATCTTGGAATCCAGACTTGTAGGAGAATGAACGTCCCAATGATGGGCCACACGAGAGTGAATGTTTTTGTGAGGAAATACAGGGCAGCGGCAATTGGATGATCGGCTAGGAGGTCGAAATAGAAGATGGAGGCCATGCATGGCAGAACCATTGCGGGGATGAGAATCCACCACTCTTTACTTCCCCTGAAAGGATAGGTTTTTGCCTCCATACCCGTTCTCTAGTTGTACCAGCTCATCCAGTGAGATACTTTTTGACGATGGGAAAAGTCAAAAAGTTCAGCACCGTAAATATCCGCAAGATCGCTGGCGGTAAAGATCCGATACGGATAGTTGAAGAGTTTATAGTACGACGTGGCTTTGATCCTGACGAGTGCTGTAAAGAAAAGAACCCTGAAACTGCTCAGTGGATGCTCTCACTTGGTGAAGGCGAAGAGTTGGAAATTCTCGTTGAAGGATTGAAGCGTCCAGCGGAGACCACCATTTATATGGGAGTAAACGTTGCGACCGTTCCGATACGAGGTTGCAACGAGCTTCTGGCCGCTGCCCTCGAGATAGCCGATGGCTTAGTTGGTATCAAACTCAGCCTTGTGGGGTACTTTCTTGTGCTAAGTGCCAGCCTTGGTGCCTCTGGACTGACCGTGGATGATCTTGATTATCATTTTAAGCTTATTACTGCGCAGCAAACCTGGTTTAGAGATGCCTTGACGGAAGAGCTCTCGTGGGATGGTTAAGGAGGTGGATGGTTAAGGAGGTGGATGGTTAAGGACGAGGTTGCTTTAGGACGGGGACCATTAGAGATGTTACGAAAAGTTCCACATTTGTGGAGACAAAGCGGCCCTGGCAGTGTTAAAAAAATGGCCCATGAACGGCGACCTCTGGAAGTCATCGGAGCTCTTTGATCTCGTTAAGGCTCTTCTATCTCTTAAAAATGATGAGGAAGCTCGCCTCTTCCTTCGCGATCTTCTCACTGAAAAGGAACTTAGAGAGTTCTCCATGCGCTGGAAGGTGGCGCAGATGCTTGATGACGGCGTGCCGTACACGCAAATTGAAAGTGAAACAGGGCTGAGCTCGACAACAATCGCGAGAATTTCAAAGTGGCTTACCACTGGCTCTGGAGGCTATCAAATGATGCTCGATCGGTTCCGCCGGCGATAGCAAGCGCTCTCTCTTATTCTTCTTCGTCCGAAGCAGGCTGAGACGATGAGCAAGGCATCCAAGCCGCGCTGGCGGCTTGTAAAGAGCGATCAGATATTGCCTGTTCATGATGAGCCCAGTTTACGACGAACGCTGATCACGATGAATGCTGATCACGAGGAATAAGATCTTGCAAATGAAGCTAACTGAGTAGCGCTAACTTCGCATGTCGGAATACGAGCTTTTTGGGGAGTTCGAAACTTTGGAATCGCACCGTTATCTTTGCTTTGCCGGGATCGCTTTCATCGACCTCGTCGATGTTTTCGATTTGACCCTCTCCGAAGATGCGGTGGATAACTTTAGTCCCCTCGGCCAGGTCTGAAATCGCTGCCTGTTGGTAAGCGCTGAAATCTGAAGAAGACATTCCGCTCTCTTCAAGGGAGTCCGCGGATTTAATGACTGCTGGCTTCATGCGTTTCGACATCTTCTGGCGGTCTCTTTCGGCGCGTCTTGCTTGTACCTCATCAAAAGTAAGTTCGTCTCGATACTCGTAGTGGACTGCTCCAAATCCTCCAGTATGCGATGCAAAGTGACGCGAATCATCATCGAAGCACCCTTCTGGCACATCAAACACAAATCGGCTTGGTTCCCGTCCAGAGAACATGCCAGCAGAGTTTCCACCACTTGAGAACATTCCTCTTCTCTCTGCGCGCGAGAGGTAAAGCTTCTCCATCGCTCGGGTCATTCCCACATAGCAGAGCCTTCGTTCTTCGGACAACTCAAACTCACTTTCGAGAGATCGGTAGTGCGGAAGAGAGCCCTCTTCAAGCCCAGTGAGAAACACAATTGGAAACTCAAGCCCTTTTGCAAGGTGAAGGGTCATCAACGAGACGGTGTCTGGCGGAGCCTGCTCTTCTCCTTCCTTTGCTTCCTCGACTGGAAGCTCCTCTGAGCTCGTTAGCGATACCCGATCGAGAAACATTCGGAGGTCGTTTGCTGGAGTATCGGCAACATAGGTCATGCCGACAGCGATGTTTCGTAATTCATCAAGGTTTTCAAGGCGAGACTGTGCCGTTACATCTTTCATCGCTTTGAGTTTTTTACTATACCCCGAGCGCTCAACAACCCTGCCGATGAGCTCGTAGAGAGGTTCTGTTTCCAAGGCGGTCTGAAACTCTTCAATCAGTGCTACGAATGCCGCGAGGGACTTGCCGCCGTCCGTTAGGCGCTTTGCTGCTTGAAAGAGGGAGCAATCATACGCTTTTGCATATTCTCGTAGGGTTTCGATACTTTTGGGACCTAAGCCACGTGGCGGAGTGTTTACGCATCGTTGAAATGACTGATCGTCCAGTTCGTTCACCGCGAGTTTCAGGTAGGCGAGGATATCTTTGATCTCTTTACGATCATAGAACTTCAATCCACCAAAGATGCGGTATGGGATTGCTTGTGCCATAAGCGCATCTTCAATCGCGCGTGACTGTGCATTGGTCCGATAGAAGATCGCGATCTCAGAGAGTCTTCTTCCAGCGCGTCTTAGCCCATCGATCTCCCGTGCGATAAAGTGGGCCTCATCGTTCTCGTCCATGGCGACATACCCTCGTAGGGTTTGTCCGGCTGCGTCCTCTGTCCAAAGCGTTTTCGAGCGTCGTTCGGAGTTCTTTGCAATAACTGCATTGGAAGCATCAAGAATGTTCTGCGAGGAGCGATAGTTCTGCTCAAGTGCGACGACCTGTGCATTCTTGAAGTCTCGTTCGAAATGGAGAATGTTCTCTATGGTTGCACCTCGAAACGCATAAATTGATTGGTCATCATCGCCGACCACAAAAAGATTGTTCTGTGGTGCTGCGAGGAGTCGAATGAGCTTGTACTGAATTTCGTTGGTGTCTTGGAACTCATCTACAAGCACAAACTGGAGATCGTTCTGATAACGGGCCAAGACCTCTTTGTTTTGGGAGAGGAGCAGCAGTGGATTGAGCAACAGATCTGAAAAGTCCATTGCGTTGTTTTTCAACAATGTTCGTTGGTAGCGGTCATATACATCTCCAACGATGGATTCTGCGTAATTTGCGAGTTGCTTGGAGTACTCGTCTGGAAGAAGACATTTGTTTTTTGCCGACTCTATTGAACGCTGCAAAAACGGAATTGGGTATTTTGAGTCGTCAACTTTCAGTTCCTTGGAAATCTCTTTTAGGAGGGCCTTAGCGTCCTGTTGATCGTAGACAACGAAATCATTGGAGTACCCAAGGTGGTGAGCATGCCGTCGTAAAATTCGGAGTCCCAGGGAGTGAAAGGTTGAGGCCCAGACTCTATTTCCTTTGTCTCCAAGCAGACCGGTCAAGCGACGTTTCATCTCTTCAGCTGCCTTGTTGGTAAAGGTGACTGCGAGGATAGCTTGTGGAGGAACGCCGTAGTAATCGATCAGGTGCGCGATTCGGTGTGTTAAAACTCTTGTTTTCCCACTGCCTGCTCCCGCAAGAATGAGAATGGGCCCTTCAAAATGTAAGGCCCCTTTTAGCTGCTGCTCGTTTAGTGTTTCAAGGTACTCAGGTACTTCTCTTGCTTCTGAACTCAACCGGGAAAAACTCCTCATTGCTTATACCGAGCGCAAACAAAAATTTTCGAATTCCATTGGCGGACAGTATACATACGTTTTCTTGTTCCGCTCATCATACTGCGCCAATTCATTCGGTCAAAGGACTGGAGGTTGTTCGGGAAAAAAAAGAAGAACCATAAAAAGGAAGAAGTAGTGCCGCCAAAGGATTGGGCGACACTACTTCTTACAAACACACTATTAAGGGTAATGGATCTATTGGAGTAATCTGTCTTGTTCGGAGCCTTTAAGTTCTGAAGTTCTAGACGGCTGATGTGAGAGCGGTCGCTGATTCAGGAGCGAGCGCTTTTCCACGGTAGTGAAGAGAGATGCTTTCCCACTATTTTGAAAATCAGGTGATTCGGCAACGTGAACCGGGAGAGAATCTGTCTTTAGTGATCTGAACTTTACCGCCTTAGTTGAATTCGCTCGTCCCGGTAAGAAGTCGCAATACTGGGAAAGATTGCAGTACTGGGAAAAATCACAATACTGGGCGAATGCAATAAAGAGCACCATGAGCTCCAGTCCGATTAAGAGATCCCCGTTCATCGCAGGTTCTAAGTTAAACATGGCTCCCAAATTAAACATGGCTATCCTCCGTAAAAACTCCAACTCAAAACTACCGAAACGCCCTATCCGAAAAGTTTCCCCCATAGCCGGCGTAGTTCCTTCCGCTGTGCTATGCTCTCCGTTCTGAGTATCGGAGAGGCGATGCCGTTTCGAGTTTTATTTCATATCAAATAGTAGGCTGAGAAACAATAATTTTCGTACTCGAATAAATATAGAAGCTTATCAGGTAACCCATTGAAATGACGTATAATAGAAAAGATCATTTTTATGCTAAGGCAAAAGCAGAGGGGTTTCGTTCTCGGGCTGCTTACAAGCTGATGGAGCTCGATACCAAGTACAAGCTTTTAAGGCCTGGTAAGAGTGTGTTGGACCTTGGCTGCTGGCCAGGGGGCTGGACTCAGGTGGCTGCCAAGAAGGTTGGCCCTAGCGGAAAGGTCGTTGGGGTGGATCTCACCCGTTGTGATCCCTTGCCATATCCCCAGGTGTCCTTAATTGAAGGGGATGCGAGAGACGACGAGACGATACGAGAGGCTCTTTCCCAGGTGGGAGGAAAGTTTGATCTGATTATCTCTGATATGTCCCCAAAGCATACTGGCATTAAGGAGGTCGATCAGGCTGGAACGGCGCAGGTTGTTGAGCTCGCTTATTGGGTGGGGTCCCAGATACTGAAGCCGGGAGGGGCCCTGCTGGTTAAGGCCTTTCCGAGCGGAGACCTTGATCGATTCATACCAGAGTTACGGGGAGCCTTCTCAAAATTTCACCGTATTGTGCTCAAATCCACCCGAAAGAGCTCCAAGGAGTTCTATATCTGCTGTGTTGGTTTTAAAGGGGCACCTCTTCAGGCAGAAAGCGAGGTTGTGGCCCCGTAAGGAAATCGCCCTGTTAGGTGTCCTCAATTCGGAAACCCTGGTGCTAACCACTCGAAGAATGTTAGTTTTCTCCGAATTCGAATAGAAAGCTCATAGTCACTATGTTTAACCCTCCAGTCTCTCCGGTTGAGTCTTCAAACCCGGTTCTTCAGATTCTTCACCGCGTTGAGCTCCTCGGGGCGTACGTCATTGACTCCCTTCAGTATTGGGGAAAGGCGTGGATGTTCCTCTGGTATCTCATTAAGGGGATGGTAACACCTCCGTTTCGTATCCGGCTCATCCTCCAGCAGATTGCGCAGATTGGTTTTCACTCAACTTTCGTTGTCTCTCTGATTGGCATTTTCACTGGAGCAGTCTTGGCGGTACAGGGGGAGTACACCCTCTCCAAGTTTGGTGCGACCGCTTTTACCGGACCTGCCGTTGCTCTTAGCCTTATCCGAGAGCTTGGTCCCGTGCTTACAGCGCTAATGGTCATTGGTCGTGCAGGTTCTGCAATTACCGCTGAACTTGGAATTATGAAGATAACCGAACAGGTGGATGCGTTGCGTTCGATGGCGGTGGATCCGATGAAATATCTGATGGTTCCCCGATTTGTAGCAGGCCTTATCGCCATGCCTTTGCTATCGGCCATTTTTATTGCGGTAGGAATTTTTGGTGGCTACCTTGTTGCGGTTGGAGTCCTTGGATTGAGTTCGGGAACCTTCGTTAGTCAGATGGTCAGTGCCGTTGGGACCGTTGATGTCTATTCTGGGTTTATCAAATCAGTAGTGTTTGGCTTCATCTTTGGATGGGTCAGCTGTTTTAAGGGGTACACCTGTGGTTTCGGCGCCATCGGCGTTAACAAGGCCACGACCCAGTCTGTTGTTACCTCCTCAGTTTGCATCTTAGTTACTGACTACTTCCTAACCAGCATTCTTACTCGGGTATTTTTATAGCCTATGATTTCGGTTCGAGGAGTCTCCAAATCATTTGGTAGTCAGGTTGTTCTGAGCCGACTCAATCTTGAAGTTGAGCAGGGGCGTACAACAACAATCGTTGGACCAAGCGGTGCTGGTAAATCGGTGTTACTAAAGCTCATCATGGGGATTTTATCGGCTGACGAAGGCGAAATAGATGTTTGTGGTTATAGTGTTACCAACGCAAGTTCCGAGGCGGAGAAGAATCAGATCCGTGAAAACCTTGGAGTTCTCTTTCAGTCAGCCGCGCTCTTTGACTCACTGACGGTTTACGACAACATCGCTTTTCCGTTAACCCAGTGTAAATTGCAGTCTCGTGAGCAGGCGCACGAACGGGTGGTGAGTTTGGCGCGTTCCCTTTCGTTAGTGAAGTACCTCAATAAGCTCCCTCAGGAAGTCTCTATAGGAATTCGAAAACGGGTAGGACTCGCTAGAGCGCTTGCGGTTGAACCGAAGGTGCTCCTCTTTGATGAACCAAATACCGGTCTAGACCCACTGGTTGGGCAAGAGGTCTACGACTTGATCGCGGAGAGTCAGAAAAACCAGGGGTTTACCGGAGTCGTTATCAGTCATGAGTTGCCGGAAGTATTTCAGGTTTCTGACCGGGTTGTTATGTTGCTACGAGGCAAGATAATCATGGAGGGAACCCCGGATGATTTTCTGAGCACTGATAATCCAGAAGTGGTCCAGTTCTTACACGGTTACGTTGACGGACCAATTCGGATTCAGTAGAGAGTTGAGAAGGGAAGTGTTTTGGGTTTAGCTGTAAAAAAGAGTGAAGAATCGGAGAGTTACGGAGTGAGCGAAGAGAAGAAAACAGAATGTACGGAGAACAACTCCGTTGCTATTCCGAGACGGACCTTCACCGTTGAGCTGTTGGTCGGAATCTTTACCTTACTTGGGGTATTAGCTGCCGGCTATCAAGCTATTGGCCTAGCGGGAATTACCCTTGTTTCGACTGGCGAATACCTTGTTCGAGCCGAGTTCGACAACATCTCTGGATTGAAAACTGGTGCTTCGGTCGAGATAGCTGGAGTTCCTATCGGCAAAGTGGTCGCTATAGAATTGAAAGATCCAGAGGCTGTTACCGTCTTACAGATTGATAAAGATGTGCAGCTGTTTGATGACGATATCGCTTCCATTCGAACCAAGGGAATAATCGGAGATAGATACGTGAAGATCTCTCGCGGAGCATCTGATGTAGTGATTAAGCCAGGCGGGACGATGGTGGAAACCGAATCGGTTGTTGATATCGAGGATATTATTGGAAAACTCGTACACTCTTTCGGAAGTGATGACGAAGGGGATAAGGATTCTAACGAGGTGGACGGACTGTAGCAGTATAGGTTTGCCCCATAGTACAGAGGGATCTTGGAGACTAAAAAATGAGAAAGCTTGTTCTTTGTTCAGCCTTGTTTTTGTTCAGTGCCGCAGTTGTGGGAGGGATTTCTTCTCCTGTTGTCGCCGAGCAAGATGCAGTTTCCCCTCGTGGAGAGATGCAAACCACCCTTGATTCATTGGTTTCCATCGTTACCGAGTACAAGGGGGACAGTAACCAAAAAGTTCGACGCGACAAGATGCGTCAGGTCATTGAGCCGAAGTTTAACTTCGAAGAGATGGCAAAACGCTCTCTTGGGGTGAAGTGGAAGTCGATAACACAAAAAGAGCGAGATGAATTCGTCGACCTTTTTTCAGAACTATTAGCGAGAACCTATCTTGGGCGAATTGAGAAGGTTGAAAAGAACATGGTGGAGATAAAGAGCGAGACCCTGAAGCTTCCACGTGCCCTAGTGAAAACCGTTGTCACCTTTGAAGGGGACAACTTTCCAATTGATTATAAGCTTCTTTATGAAGCGAATTCGGGGTGGCAGGTTTACGACGTAATTATCGAGAATATCGGCCTTGTGTCTAACTATCGTAGCGAATTTGCTGGGATTATTCGGAAGGAAGATTTTTCCGGGTTGTTATCCCGCCTGCGCGAAAAGAACGCAAAAGCTGAAAAATCAGCAGCATAACCACATTCTTCTTTAGAAATTCGTCTTTGAAGTCGATCTTTGCTCTGTGGCCATGCAGGAAGGCCGCGCGTATTCGCAGTAGCGCAAGGATGCCCCAGGATGAAGCTTAACCTACTTTCGGAGAGTCAGCCGTTCTCCTTCACATTTTCTCGATCCTTTCGAGTCGGTGGATCTGTTTCAAGCGGCCGACAGAATTTTCTTACCCCTCCAAAAGTCGATGAAAACGACGCAGCGCGGGTGCTTTTTAGTTCGCATGGAGAGTTTAAAATTGATGGTAAAGGCGAAGAGCTTCCATTAGAAAAAGCCGGTCCTCAGCGCGATAAAAACGCTCCAAGTATTCTCGGAACTGCACTCAGGCGCTTAGCGGGAATAACCAAAGATATCGAAACGATTGTGAAGAACCAGGAAGCTGGAGTTTATGGTAGTGAAGATCAATCGGTTGCCGCCGAAGAGGAGCTTGGAAAGCTACGGAAGGAATACGATAGAGTTGTAAACTCTGACAATTTCAGAGCTGCGGTGGCTGGGGTCAAGCAGGTTCGCGCGGATCTTCGAGGCCTTGAAGATGAGGAGTTGTATGGGCGGCTTCAAGGGAAACTCCCTCTCGTTGGCGACAACATCCAGGAGCTGGCAGAGAAAAAAGACGCATCAGTCCTCGATAAACTTTCTATAAATCTCGACAAGCTCTTACAAGGTTTGGGGGAAGACCTCTCAAGCACGACCATTGAGAATTTGCGAAAGAGTATCGAAGAGTCTGCAAAGATTGATAATGGAGGCAAGGAAACCACTGAACAAACGAGCAAGTTTGAATTGTTACTTGGTGACTTACAGGACACAGTCCGAAAGCTTCGGTTCCTGAAGGAGGGGCAGGAAAACGGACTCTTCTCAGGTGATCAACTTGAAAACATAAAATCGGAAGAGCGGGAACTGCAGACTCGCTATCGTGAAATTCTGAAAAGTGATGGCTTTAAAGAAGTTGTTGAAACGCTCGAACAGGTTTCGCGACTTCAAAAGAGTGAGGGAGGTGCCCCCGCAGCAGCGGCCTTTGCCTCTGCGAATCAGGGGGTACTTGGTGGATCATTTGCAAAGCTGCTCGACGGTTATCGCTTTGGTGAATTGAACAAGGTCAATGAGAACCTCTTTGCGCTTACTGATGCTGCTGGAAAGTTAGAGGAGCTTTCAAGCGAACAGCTTGGCCAACTTTCAGACACTATCTCGGAAGCGCTCTCCATCATTGATGGAAGCTCTTTGGAGGATGAGGATTCTCAGGTTCTTAAGCGTACCATTCCGCTCAATGAAACTGTATTCGAGCAGTATCAGAGAAAGTTTGCTTCTGCTCTTGTGGATGAGATTGAAGACTTCTTTGACATTACGTACGAAAAATCTGGGGGAGCGTACATTCTCATCAAAGAGAAATATTCGCAGAAAGGAAACCTGCTCGATCTTGAGTCGTAGGAGTTTTGTCCTCTAAAAAGCTTCGATTTTCCGGGGCATTCCCCTGGTTTCCTTAAGAATTCCCATTCGTCTACACTTTTTAACCACATAGTGGGTAAGACGTGAATAAGGTTTTGTAGGCCTTTCGGAATGTCCGTATTCATCACTCTCTCGTGCGGTAGAGCGTATATCTGTAAACAGTACGCTGTACCGCCCGAGGGTATCGGTGGTCGATATTCTCTATATGGGCTTGAGGTGAAACGTGGAAACACGTGAACGTGGGTTGACCCTGATCGAGCTGATGATGGTCGTCGGGATCCTCGCTATCATCGCTTCGATCGCCATCCCGAACCTGCTGCTTGCAAGACTGAACAGCAACCAGCAGTACGCCGTCCAGACCCTCCAAGCGCTCGCAAGTGCACAGGAGAAGGACAGCAACGGGAAGGAGCGCTCGGAGCCGGTGACGGTACAGCAGCTTCGTGAGGATGGCCAGATCGGTGCTGTCGAGGTCAACGAGGCGGTTCCCAACCGTTTCGCTCGGCGTGGCTACCACTTCTGGCTCCACACGAAGGAGAACGGATGGGTCTGTTACGCTTGGCCGATTTCCTTTGGAAACTCTGGAAGACAGGCCTACGTGATCGACCAGAGTGGCGTGGTGTTGGTATCGAACAACGAGGACACCCGCTACAACGGCGACGAGAAGATCCCGAAGATCGATGCTGCCTTCTTCGATGACGATGGTGGCCTCTCTGTCGACGACGAGAAGCCGAGACGAGACGGATCGCCCTGGATGCTGCTGAACCAGAAGTAGCCTTCCCCAGGAACCAACCCCCGTGGTGCAGCGCTCTTGCTCACCACGGGGTACGGTTTTCAACAACTCTTATTCACTATGTTCATTTTTCTCCTGACTCAAGGAAGTGACATCAATCAACGACCCGATTTCCACAGTAAAAGTCCTTAGAGAATTTTCTCAAAGGAGGAGATCTCGTTAATTCTCATGATCTCCTGCTTTGTCCTGATCTCCGTTTGTTTTCGGAGGAACTCAGCCTTAAACAATTGGTTAAAGAACGGGATGTGGCGTAAACTCAACAAGTTATCGAATTATAGCCAAGCAGGAGATCCGTGTTGATCGTTTTATGCTTGGCAGGATCAATCTATGTTGTGCCTCATGCGTGAATAACAGTGACTATCGAATTTTTACTTCCCTTATAGGCATGCTTAGTGTTGTGGCTTTTCCCCGGTGAAAACAGCGAAGACGCTACCCGTAAGGGGTTTGTTACGAGCTTGCTGATTTGGGTCAATGTTCTTGTCTATATTCTTTGCCTCCTAACCTGGCTAGATCTCCAACCAGATGGATTCCCGAATGAGGAGGAATTGTACCTAAAATTTGGTTACATACCGGGTAAATACAATCCGGTTACCCATGTAACCAGTATGTTCCTGCATGCTGGTTGGTTTCATCTCTTGTGC
>JAGRAT010000469.1 GCA_020434495.1 Bdellovibrionales bacterium
GCTATTTACTTCGATTACTTCTGAACGGAGGAAGTTTCCGCTTTCTCCTAAACTCAACACTTCTCTACATAGCAACTACCTGTTGAAACCGCTCGTACGCTCGGGAAAACGAAGAGCTGGCTGAGTTTCTTGCAACGAGCTTTTCACGCAGGCATTGCCGGTTGATTCGGCATTGGTGGGTTTTCCTTGGGCTCTACTCCTGCTGCAACCTTCGAACAAGAAGCCGAAAACTCCGGCACAGAGGAAGCAGGAAAGATTCACACCAAGCTGGCAGATGCCTCGGAAGAGGGGACAGTGGAAGATTCAGCAGAAGCTCTGGCTGAAGCTCATGAATTGGTAAAGCAGGTGACACCTGCCGAGAAAACCGAACGGAAGGTGATCCTTGAACTGCCAAAACGATCCCCGAAGAAGGAGGGGAGTCAGAAGGCGGGCAAAGATAGGAAAGCTTGGGGTGCTCCGGTCGACAACACCAAAACCCCGATGAACTACTAACGGTATAGGCGTTGTGTCGCGCTAGAGCAGGCCAGCGAGAAGGTGCTGAGTCTGTCGCTCCTTCATTGATTGCTGTCCGGAGGCGAACGTCTCAACAACTTCCCGCCACTGCTTCGCGCTCCGTTCCCAAGAAAAGTCGTTCGCTCGAGCAATTCCAGCTTGAATGAGCTGTTTTCGAACTTCGGGCTTTTGAACCTCACAAAGCGCTGAACACATTTTGGCAGCGTCAGACGCATAGAGCACAGCATCCTGTCCGACTTCATTCACAGCGCCGCTTGGATAGGCGACAACCGGACAGCGGCACGCCATCGCTTCGATCAGTGGCAAGCCGAACCCTTCATAACAAGACGGGAAAATCAGTGCGACTGCTCCGGTGTAGGCGACTGCTAGTTCTTCATCGGAGAGTTGAAGAGAGTATATCTCGGAACCGGTATTCAGTTTTCCGTACTCGACCGCACCGCGGTCGCGTCCGGTGCAAATGACTCCGTAGCCGTGTTGTGCTGGAAAGAGCGAGAGAGCATCGAAGAGGAGCTGAGCGTTCTTGTAGTCAAGACGTGGGCCGACGAGGAGAAAATACGGCTTTTCAATTTGATATTTCATATGGAACTTGAGAATGGCCTCTGAGGACGCCGGTCTGAACAGTTGCTGATCATACGCATTCGGAATAACGGTAGCCGAGCCTTCCCGAAGATTCGGAAAGAAGCGAAAGAGATCTCGCTTCGTATTTTCCGAAACGCAGACAAACTGATTTGCCTGGCGAATGGCGCGATGCTTATCTTGCCAATCGGTGTGTGAGTTCATATCCCATCCGAAAACTTCAGGAATCATGTCGTGCACGAGGAGAAGAGAAGGTGTGGCTTCTGGAGTGGTGTAATACGTCGAGCAGAAGACGTCGGCCTGCTCTTCGCGGCAGACCTGATCGAGCATAGCGCGATCATTCTGGAGATCTTGGGGGTTGTATGCTGGGATTGCTCGACGTCGTATGCCGGGAATGATCGGGGCAGTGTTGTTCCGGTCAAGGAGTACGACATGATCTCGAAAGTCGCTTGCTCCCCACTGTTCGAGCAGTGACCGCCAGACTCGTGCAATGCCACGGTGTTCTTCGGTGAAATAGACGCCATCGATCACAATCTTCGGGGTGACTTGAGAAACATTCACTTCTACTATCTTACTCGCAGGTTTCGCGGGTTGCCGTTCCTGCTGCTCTTCGCCCCTACGACCACACCAAGTCCATCCTCCGTCTCCTTTGGTTGCGATCGGGGTGATATGAAATCGGCTTGCGGGCTCAACTACTGTGCTGTCCTTCACCCACGAGAAGTAGTCACGGAGCAAGATGGGGAAGTGGTGATCGGTTTGCAGTGACTTCCACTTTGAAAGCGCATCGGTGTATCCGTAGTACTGCTCCTTAAAACGGAGCTGCTCCTCGGTTACGTAGCTGAAGTGTTGAAACAGGAGCCCTGCTTCTTCCGTTTCGAAGTGGGTGAACGGGTTCTTTCGTCCGATGTCTTGACCCGACAGGTCTACGAGTGTCGGAGGCTCATGGGTTGTCCACTTACTGCCGGGGGTGAACCGCCATGCTCTATGCCACTCATAGTTTGGGTTTGCCGCGTAGCAGTTCCGTGAACTCACAACGAGTTCCGGTCCGACGAAGAACCAGCACCAGAACCATGCAGCGCTCTTCTCCGGATGCTGCGAGAAGAGACGGTGAACTGTTTCGATTTGTTCCTTGGTCCACAACTCGTCGTTATCGAGCTGAAACAGAATCGCTTCCTCCTGAATGCTCGGAAGTGGCGCATTGACCATTTCACGTTTTCCATCCCAGAACCTGCCAGCCGGTTTGCGATAGATGGTGATATTATCGGGATACATTTCGGCAAGTTTGTCGAGATACTCGGACGTTCCATCGACAGACAGTCCATCGCGGTGCAGCGCTTCCGGTATCTTTCCACCATTCTCCACTGACCAGCCGGTGTCATGCTTCAGTTCGGCTACGCCCTCAACAATGTGCCAGTGCCACCGAAACGGAAGCGAGCGGAAAACATCGATGTGGTACTGAATGAACGGGTTGCCGTTCAGTACGATAGTAAAGAAGTGAATAGGTAGTTCGTTCATGCGCCTGTTCCGGATCTCGCGATAATCCTCACTCTGTTTGGATTCGAGTTTGGCCGGGAAAGATACAGATTTTGCCGGGA
>JAGRAT010000470.1 GCA_020434495.1 Bdellovibrionales bacterium
TGAGACTCCACGACTCACCATGATGATTTTTTCAGTGGGCTTTCAGAAAGCCTTTGATTGGTAAATGGCAAGATGCATTGCCTTTGGTAAAAGCAAAAATGAATCCTTGTGATCGTCAGGAAGACCACGTTTAATGCTCTCACCCTATGGCAGCCCCGCTACAAGAAAAACATCTCCATGAGTTCTCCTTCTCAGTGTTTGGTGGGCTGAGTAAGATTGTTCTTTACCACGACCACCAGTTAGATGCCGCAGAGATTGAAGAATCTCTCAAAGATGACATTCTCGGGTTTCAAGCAAAGTACTCACGCTATGACAGCAATAGCGTCGTATCTCAAATTAACGCTTCATCCGGAAACCAATCGGTCAAACTTGATGATGAAGCTTCTTCACTCCTTGATTACGCATTTACTGCCTACCAACAGAGCAATGGATTGTTTGATGTTACTTCTGGAGTTTTAAGGAAGGTTTGGGATTTTTCAGCAGACCGGGTTCCCTCTTCGAATGAATTGCGTGAGATTCTCCCGCTCATCGGATTGTCGAAAGTGAAGTGGGAAAAGCCGATTGTCCAGTTGCCACTTGCCGGGATGGAGATAGATTTTGGCGGATTTGGAAAGGAATACGCGGTAGATCGTGCCGCAAGCTTTCTCCTCGAAAAGGGAATAACAAACGGAATGCTGAATTTCTCAGGAGATATCCGAGTGCTCGGCCCAAAGCCTGATGGCACCCCTTGGAAAATAGGAGTGACTCATCCGAGAAAGGAGCAAGATGTCGTTGGGCATATCACGGTACATCAAGGAGCGGTTGCAACCAGTGGAGACTACGAACGCTATATCGAAGTAGAGGGGAAACGGTATTGTCACATACTGAATCCCAAAACGGGCTGGCCGGTCTCGGACTTACAATCCGTTACCGTTGTCTCGCAAGCATGCCTATTGGCAGGAACATTCTCTACCATCGCCATGCTCTATGGAGAGAAAAAGGGAAAACGATTACTTGCTGATGCAAGCTTGCAACACGTAATGGTGAACCACCAGGGCAAAGTAAGAGCTTTTCCGAGTCGGGGATTTTGCACTTGAAGAGCTTTTAAAGTGCTAGCTTCTGCAAATGATCTTGAACTACCTGTTCGAGATTTACTGAACCGAATCTGGAAGCATCGAGCTCCGGCATTCGCTCTCTTAGCAGCTCCTCAAAATCAACTCCGGACTTCACCAGCTCTGACGTATTTTGCCAGTAATCTCGCACATCCTGGAGATAGTCGGGAAGCCAAAACGCCCTTGAGCCTGCATCGTAAATAGTACATCTCTCCAGCGGATAAGTTGGATTCTCATACTGAGACTCCACAAACTCTGGCGCCAGTGCCGAGTTCGTCCGAAGAAGATCCGTCCCAGTATGCTTAATTCGAAGCTGAGAAGCTGCTGATGCCACAGCAAAGCGCCCCTCGAAATAAAGAACAACTGAGTGCTCGTAGCCCGGGAAAATTTCTCTGCATTTCTTATCGACGATTTTTAAAATCTCTTCCGATCGAGCACCACCGATCGTAAAGAAGATTATGTTTCGCAACTCGTCTCCTCTTGATTCAACCTGCGCGAGCAATCTTTCCAAAGCGAACTGAAGACTCGTTCCTGTAGCAACAACATCGCCAAAGAATATCGTTGATCGTTTCGGGAGGTAGAGCTTTTGGTAAGTGGCCTCAGTGATATGCCACTCTTCCGGATCGTCCGATTTTCGAGCTCGCTGTGCGCTAATAAAGGACGAGGAGTGATTGTTCCACCCGAAGCTCTTCTGAAGCGCTTCTCGCAATCCGAAATTCAATCCACCTCGAAGAAGATGAAGCACTACTGATTCTTCTTCTACCAATTGCACTGGAGAGTGCTCCTTCAGAGATATAAAGGCTTTCACGCACGCCTCCTTCAACATCTCCGTATAGCGCACCCCAACAATCATTGGATCATTGCATATAGCTCTCGTCTCAGGGGTTGAAACGACGTATCGGGTAACCTTCTCCCCAGTTTGAGGGACAATTTCGTAAAGGGAAAACTCTCTGGAAGTTCGTACAGGAACTATACTCGCATCTCGCATATCACTTCTGGTCCTCATGGCCGAACGGAGGGTAGCAGATACCTCCACACAAGGCACTACCTGTCGTCATTTCTCAAATTTTACAGCTTTACTTCTTCCGCCTGAACAAACTGACAGTCATTCGTTCAGAAAGTTACCACCCCCATAACATCCACGGAAACATAGTAGGAGTAACCCCATGCTTGAACGTCCGAACCCGAGAGAACTGTCAGACCTTTCAGAACATCCGCTATCTCTTGTAGACGAGATCACTTTACCCGCAACTGTTGGCTATGATGTGGAGCTTACAAGAGGTCTTATTAAGGCACTGAAGCGAATTTCTGGATGTCTCGTATTGAAGGAATTCAGCCGCCTAGAAGAGGTACAAGATGCAGCGAAAGAGAAATACAGAGAGTTCGTTGATCACCACGGAGAACCGGATCTCGAGGTTTTTACACATGTAGCTTCGATTCTCACTGAAGAGAACTGGCAACAGTCAACGCAGCTTAAAACCGGTAAAATAGTTGCTATTGCTAAGGAGCTTGCTCAACTCATTGAAGCTCGCCGATAAACTCGAAAAAGCACCAACTTTTGAGGAGAGTTCTAACTGCACGGGAGAGTC
>JAGRAT010000471.1 GCA_020434495.1 Bdellovibrionales bacterium
ACTCGATTCATCCGCTAATAATGTCCAATGGTGGTAAATATTATGGGTAAGCTCACCCTCTCCCCGGGCTATCACAGCTAATCGATCACTTGGATCATATCCATAGCGTGATATCACAACTCCGTTCAGGTCTTGAACTTCTATCAATCGATCCAACGCATCGTAACGATAGCTCCTCCCCGCACCATTGGCAGCTGATTCATCGCGGATAACATTCCCAACTTCATCGTAATCAATCTCAAAATTCCCTGACAGCTGCTGCCCTCCGGTGATATATCCCTTCTTGTTATCAAGACTATAACTTCGTGATAGCTCATCTACGGGAGCTCCGCCGTTCGAGCGCTGAATTCGATGAAAGGCTGGAATCTCAGAACTTCCACCATTGGAAAATCCTATTGAGGTTCTTCGGCTATAGGTTAAATTTGCAAAATTCGGTTCTGTATGAAGCTGCTGTTGTGGAACTCCATCCAACTCTTCCACCGGGCGATGTAACTCATCATAACGAAAAGCCCTTCCCGCTCCTCCATTCGGTGAAAAAAACGAAATCTCACGGTCCACATCCCCGAGGAGATTCCGATAAACAAAATACCCATCCAAGAAGAGACTGGTAGAAAGCGTTGTAGAACCTCTACTTCGATTGTAGAGGTCGAAGTAATGAATGGTGCCCAACGCCCCATCAAGCGAGCTCATGTTCAAAAGCTGATTACCTTGATAACCAAAAGTAGCGACAGTTGTCGGAAGGGTGAATTGGCCACTCGAATACCCGAGAGATTGCACCCGATCAAACGAGTCATACTCGAATTCCAGGCTCACATCACTGATCTGAGTCCCCTGAATCGCTATGCCGTTTGTTCGAAAATCAAAATTCCCACTACCATTTCGCCTATTCACCTCAACAGAAGAACTCTGCTGCGGATACCCGCTCAACGTTATCTGCACGTCCTCTCTTTGAAGCGCCCCAAATTGATCATACGACCACTCAACCAGAGAGTTACTATTTCCGCCCGCTTCAGAGATCTTCCACGGACGACCATTCCGCCGATAGTAGTTTCGCGTAATCGTGCTACCGCCCTCTGTATAGGTTGCTTGTTGCAATTGTCCACCAGGAAAGCGTGCATTCACTGTTTGTACCGAACCTGGTCGTACAATTTGACTCAGTCGAAACGCACCGTCGTACTCATAGTTAATCGTCTTTGCATCGGGATATGTTATCGACTTTAAAAGATCCAAATTATCGTACTTGTATGATGTCACTCGACCCGACGGGTCAATCGATTGGATCTCAGTTCCCGTCGAGAAGATCATGCGGCGATTCTCTAAGAGATAATCTTCTCCCTGTGCGGGAACCTCCCAAAAAACAAATCCATCCAGTCCCTTTGACCACTCAAAAACACTCCTATCGGGATATTGAAGCCGCTCTAATACTCCATATGAATTATAATATAGCTCGGCTTCTAGAGTCGGTGGTGGACTACTCACGAGTCCCAGGTCTCTCACTTTCACCACGTTCCCAAGGCGATCATACTGGTATGATTCTCGATACTCCTTCGGTCCCTCGACATCTGTTGCCGACTCTACCCAATTCCTGTGTGCCACATAGGTGTATTTTACCCCTGTGTCCCCATAGTGCGCCGCTCGTTGCCTCCCGATATCGTCATATTCAAAATCAACCTGCTCCCCCCGATGATTCTTCACCCAACGAGGAACCGAATGGAGATTGTACTCCACCTCACCGAACAAGATTCTTTCCGTACCACCGCCCTCACGTCCGGTAACATAAGTACGCACATGACGACCAAGCTCATCATACTCGTACTCATACTCTTGCGTCTCCTGACCATTGTAGAGAACTTTCTGGGAAGATACTTGGGTCATCCGGTTGTATTTGAAACGCGCTTGATATTGCTCCGCACCCATAGAGAGCGTTCTCGTCTGCATAGCTCCGCGATCAAAGACTCGATCTTCAGTAATATACCGTGGTGCTCCTCCCGCATCCACGCTCGCCAATGATTTATACTGTTTCCGCCTTGTCGAGTGATTATGAGATCGTCTGGCAATGACTTCCCCACTGCCTAGCCGCGACTCAAAGATATCTCCGTAACCGTCGGAAGTATAAGTGACTTGTACCAGCCCATTGGAGTAGCTAGCGAGCGCACCGGTACTCGGATGGAACCCCCACGTCTGTACGAGGTAGTTTGAGAGAATATCTGCTCGCGCTTTCTGTTCGGATAAATACAACGGACCGCGATAGTCAACCGTCTTCACCAGCCTTCCACGAAGATCGAAGTGCTTTTCGCTTCGGGTATAGTCCATCCCGTTATGCTTCCCAGAAGCATCCGCTGGGGGCTTCCCATCCGCATTCTTGTTGAGCGCAAAAATGAGAGCCTCCCTGCCAAACCAGTCCCGATAATACTTGAAGTGCCGATCATGACGACCGGCATCATTATGCTTAATTAGCTCGTCTTTATTGCCATACTGATCTCGCACATACGATATATGAATAAACTTCTCCGGATTCCCTCTCTCCGTTTCCGCTCCGCCTTCATAAAAATCTGTAATGAAGCCCCTACTATCTCGCTTGTGCCACATAAAAGACCGATTCGAAGGATCGCTCGCTCCACTCGACACAGATTCCAGCAACCCTCTCTTGGACTCGTCATAGTTGTACC
>JAGRAT010000472.1 GCA_020434495.1 Bdellovibrionales bacterium
CGAATTTCATCAGCTAACGCATGAAGCTCATGTTCTCCCATCGCATCAAGCGGCTCGGAGAAAAGAAACACCCGATCGCTCGCTTCAACGGGTACGTTAGCGAGATCCACTGACACGAGAGAATTCGCACCCAGAAAATTTCCGGTATTAGGATCAGAATCTCCTGATGACTGTTCAAAAAAGGGAAAAAGCTCCCCATCACGAAAGAGATAGGCACTCCCATTTCCAACTCGACCAACACAGAAGGAACCATTGCCTTTGTCATCGACTAAATAGATGAGCGCTACAAAAACTGCAGCCATCCTACCACCCGCTGCCAAGCTGTGTCCGAAGCTATACACATTGCGATTCGCTTCACGAAACGCTGCCTCTAGAGCCTGGAGTCCAAATTCATCTCCTGTGAGATCTGCTCCTTCATGGTCAAAGTACTGCAACAAAGATGTCGAAAAATGTTCAAGCGCCAACCGGCAGGCCACCTGACTTCCGATACTCTCATGAGCGGCACAAGAACCGGCGAGAACAGCAGTTCCAGGCTTACTCGTTGGATTGAAGAGTACGTAGTTCGAGCTCTCAAGCGATTTGTCCTTACCGCGAAAGCTAAAGCACTCAATACGAGGAGAGTTATTCATAAAACACCTTTCCATTAGGATGATGATAACCTACCAGCGACTCAGGAAAACCTACCTTCTTCATGGGCGAACGAGGGAAAATAATCCGGCTAACCTTGTGATAAAACACCATAAAACACTTTTTTATTTAAGTTTCGTCAGGAAGCGTCGATTACTCTTCTTGCACGGCAAGGATAGCTAAGCGAGGTAGTACATGGAAAGTAGTCAACTGGCGCAATTCGGCGCAACAAAACTCCCCCCCGTTTCTCAAGTTTACCCAAGAAAGCATCACGATGATGCCGTAAAGGGTGCTCTGCTCTCGAGCAAGGTTTCCTACTCAGCAGACCAACTGGTACTCGAGAAGAGCTTTCGCTCTGATGATGCAGCGGTAGTTCGCCTTTCATCCGGCGCACAGCTTGGACTCACTATCTCCGCAGAGGAGATAGTGGCACAACTCAATGAATACCTAGCAGAAGATCTCCCGGAAGGGCTCGAATCACTGAATCCTGAAGACTTTACCCCTGAAGCAACAGCCAATCGCATAGTCGATCAGATCGCTGGCCTCTTTCCCGCCTTCCGAGACCAAAACCCAAACCTCTCAGATGAGGAAGCGGTTGAAGAGTTTATCACTCTAGCAAACAAGGGGATCGAACAGGGATACAATGAAGCCTTCGACATTCTTGATGGAATGGGAGCCTTCCAAATAGGTGGAGTAGAAGAGAGCATCTCAAAAACTCTAGAGCTCCTGAAAGAGCGGATGGCAGATCTTGAAGTCAAGCTCCGTGAGTCTCTCGGTCTACCGGAAGAGTCGGAACTCTCAAATAAGATAGCAACAGATTTCAAAAATTCTTTACTCGAGCAAGCTGCGCTTCAGAGTAAAGGTGCCCCTACTTCAGAAGATGTCCCTACTGCAGAACAAGTGGTGAACAAGCCTACTACACAGCAACGTGAACCATTACTAGAAAACAAACCCTTACACATCTGATCCCCTCTAAACGAGGAGGTCAGGCACGCTGACGAGTCTTTAAGTCGACCCGCAAAACCGCTGGGAGAAGTATGGATGGCTTCTCCGCTATGGATACGAGTGCGAATTCATGCGGTCTTTCGGGTGGCTTAAAGGCTCTGCAGCCCCCCTCCGTCTGAATCCGTTACTTTCGACTCTCCTTCGCCCACGTATCTTTCAATCCAACAACTCGGTTGAAGGTTGGAGTCTCCGAATTATGGTCCTTCGGATCGGAGTAAAAGTACCCGAGTCGAAGAAACTGGAAGTGTGTTCCCGCATCAACGTCTCTCAGAGAGGGCTCGCCCTTTACGGTTACCACCTCAAGGGAGTTTGGGTTTATATTCTCCAAAAAATCTCGCTCCGATTCTTTCTCCTCTTCGAGTAAGAGATGGTTGATGAGCCGAGCTTCGATATCGACCGCATGTGCAGCAGAGACCCAATGAAGAGTCCCTTTGACCTTCCTGCCATCATCCGACCATCCCCCTTTCGTCTTCGGATCGTAGCGGCAATGGATCTCTTGAACTCGACCATCGCCATCCTTAATCACCTCCTCGCAGGTTACATAGTAAGCGTGTTTCAGCCGAACTTCCTTTCCTGGCGCCAGACGGAAGTACTTCTTGGGAGGATCCTCCATGAAATCATCACGCTCAATGTAGAGCTCCCGTCCAAAGGGAATAACTCTCGTCCCAGCGGTCTCATCTTCTGGGTTATTTTCCGCTTCGAGTTCTTCGGTTTGCCCTTCAGGATAGTTGGTAATAACCAGCTTAATGGGATCAAATACGGCCATCGCTCGGAGCGCTCTTTTGTTCAGATCTTCCCGGATACAGAACTCAAGCATCGCGATATCAACAATACTGTCGGCTTTAGCAACCCCTACCCGATTACAGAACTCTCGAATAGCTTCCGGTGTGTAACCCTTTCGTCGAAACCCCGCGAGGGTCGGCATTCTTGGGTCATCCCAACCAGAAACATGTCCACCGTTTACTAGGAGCAACAGCTTCCGCTTGCTCATGACGGTGTTAGTGAGGTTAAGCCGAGCGAACTCAATCT
>JAGRAT010000473.1 GCA_020434495.1 Bdellovibrionales bacterium
ATGAGCAATTATCAACCTGGAAACTCACAGAGGCCGAGAAGGAGGTCGCGTTTCTCCTTCTCAAAGGAATGAGCCTCAAAGAAATTGCGGGAATTCGAGAGACTACCGAAAAAACTGCGAGAGTTCAGTCAATGGCGATATACGCGAAAGCGGGACTTTCGGGACGCTCGGAGCTCGCGGCCTTCTTCCTAGAAGACCTCCTAATTCCTGGCGAAATATTGTGATCCACATCATTACCCATCACGGAAGAACCTCCAACAAATAACGAGCTTTCGAATTTCCTCCTTTCCGGCGAGCATAAACGGAAAGAGGGTAGCTCAATTTTCGAATTCGAAACTCAGCGCCCGCAGATCGTATCTCCTCCACTGAGGTCGTTCCATGAAACATAAAACTACCGAGCGCTCCCCATGTAGCATCTGCAAGAGGGAATTTTCAAAGAGTGAGCTGCGAAGCGGAACGAGTATACGATCGCAACTTCAAGAGCTTATTATAGCCGTTCACCCAGATTGGGAGCCGAGTGGATACATCTGTTTTGAAGATCTCACTAAATTTCGCATGCAGTATGTGCGAGATCTGTTAAAATCTGAAAAAGGTGAGCTCACTTCTCTTGAACAAGAGGTTCTTCAAAGTCTTGAGCACCACGAGCTAATCTCCGACAACTTAGATGAAGAGGGAGAAAAAGAGTGGTCTTTAGGGGAAAAGCTCGCCGATCGTATCGCCACCTTTGGAGGAAGCTGGACCTTTCTTCTTCTCTTCGGTGGATTTCTCTTTCTCTGGATACTTTCTAACTCCATTATGCTTCTCGGAAAGCCGGTCGATCCGTATCCGTACATTCTCCTGAATTTACTCTTGTCCTGTTTGGCAGCGATTCAAGCACCGATAATAATGATGAGTCAAAATCGGCAAGAGGCAAAGGATAGAAACCGCTCGGAGCATGATTACAAGGTCAATCTCAAAGCTGAGCTTGAGATTCGCCACCTCCACGAAAAGATAGATCACCTTCTGTCTCACCAATGGGACCGATTAATCGAGATTCAACAGATGCAACTTGAACTCTTAAATGAGCTCGGTGCGCAAAAAGAGGGCAGCAAAAAGTAGTTATGAATCGAGAGTCCCTCTCTCTTCAAACAGCTTCAAAACGGTTTTGTACAGTTCGTTCTTTTTTATTGGCTTTGACACATATCCATCCATTCCGAGAGAGAGATACTTTTCCCTGTCGCCACTCATCGCATGTGCTGTAAGCGCTACGATGGGTACGGACTTGCCGCCTTCGGTGCCGCGAATGATCTGAGTTGCTTCCTCCCCACTCATAACTGGCATCTGTATGTCCATGAGAATGAGGTCGAACTCTTCCCGGCTGAACATTTCTACTGCTTCCTGTCCATTATTGGCGATAGCAACTTGGCACCCTGATTTCTCAAGTAGCCGTCGCGTAAGTTTCTGGTTTACCGCATTATCTTCCGCTATCAAGACACGAAGGTCAGAGGGCAACGGCCGATCACTGAGCAACTCAGTTTCGCGGTCTCGTATTTGGGGAGGAGATTCGATAGGCAATTCAAAATCTGCCGTAAAAAAGAATACCGTGCCTGTTCCCTCTCTACTATGGAGTCCGATCTCTCCTCCCATCAACGCCACCAATCGAGCTGAAATTGCGAGGCCGAGCCCGGTACCTCCAAATTGACGAGTAGTGCTGGAATCTGCCTGTTCAAATGCCTCAAATATCTTCTGCTGTTTATCCTCCGGAACTCCGATACCGGTGTCTGTTACGGTAAATCGTAAGGTAGTGACTGCGTCAGATTCCCTGACATTTTCAACGTGCAAAACGACAGCGCCTCCTAGAGGAGTAAACTTAAGAGCATTTCCCACCAAATTCACGAGCACCTGTCGTAGCCGATCGCTATCCCCTCGCACTTCATCCGGAACGTCGTCACCAAGGCTCGAAATAAACGAGAGGTTTTTCTGTTCAAACCGAATTCGAATAAGAGACTCGAGATCCTCGAAGAACTCCGACAATTTAAAATTCGAAGGAACAAGCTCTACCTTCCCCGCTTCAATCTTAGAAAAATCCAAGATGTCGTTGATAACGGAAAGGAGATTCTCTGCGGAGCGATGCGCAGTGTAGGCAAGATCACGCTGGTCCTCACTAAGCTCTGACTCTAGCAAAAGCTCTGTCATTCCCAATACACCGTTCATCGGAGTACGAATTTCATGACTCATGTTGGCGAGAAACTCTCCCTTGACCTTGGCCAATTTCTCAGCTGACTGCTTGGCAACTTGTAACTGCTCCTCTTTCTCCTTCAAGATTCGAATATCTATGTGAACTCCGATCATCCTTACAGGAATCCCCTCCGAATCCCACTCTACGATCTTTCCGACATCATCTATCCACATCCATGAGCCATCCTTTCGCTTGAGGCGGTGGTCACATCGGTAAATGGAGGTTTCTCCGTTCATGTATTTCGAAATCTCCGCCATCGCGCGGTCCATGTCTTCTGGATGACAGAGTTCTTTCCACGTATCCAAATTCATAGGGAGCTCATTTGGCTGATAGCCAAGCATTGTGTACCAGGAATCGTTAAAGTAGGTATCGTTTGTTTTCAGGTTCCAGTCCCAAAGCCCAGTATTCGTCGCCTCAAGAGCCAATCGAAGTCGCTTCGT
>JAGRAT010000474.1 GCA_020434495.1 Bdellovibrionales bacterium
CACTCAGTCAATTCAATCTACAAATTCAATACCGCCAACAGAGAGGATGTATGTTGCAGGACGAACCACGAGCGAAACGACCACAGAAGTAGAGGCTTCAACCGAAGACTTTGGGCTTGGAGATACTGGAGAGATTAACGAGGAGGAGTTTCAACACGCACTCGTAAAGTACATGCTTGGAGACATCAACCCCGAAGCGGCAGACGCTTACTCTCAAGCGTTTTCCATCGCTCAAGAGAACGGCATATCAGTTGAAGATGCCGTTAAAGCGGCGCTACAGGCCGTCGTTTCTGAGGGACTGCTTGGACAGGATGAAGCCGAAAAGATCAACGGAATCACTTTTCGCGCGGCGCAGCTCGATGACAATTTAGAGGCACTTTACGATGGACGAGGTGGACCAAACGACCCAACTATCGCAACAGCGTCAGTAACAGACGCTACTGCCAAAGCTAAGGCTGTTTTTGAAGCGGCAGAGGCCGGAGCGATGGAATTCTCGGCTCGCCCGCTCGATGCCCCATCAAACCTAGCGCCATCTCAAGTCGCCCAATCTGATGGAAGAAGCTTCGCAGTTGCTGGTGGGCAAAACGAATTCCTTTGGAAACCACAGTCAGATAGCGATGGGAGACTCGTGGTGTTGTTACCATCCCAGTATACCGGTCAAGTCGTCTCTGCGGGAATCTACTCCTCCGTTCCCCCAACGAAAGCGAACCGAATTGAAGAGGGTCGATATGCCGGTGATGCAAATGGCGGGAGAGCCCATTTTCGATTCTCAAAAAGTGGCGGTTCTTACCCTGATGGAGTTTACGTCGTAGCTAAGCTGAACGATGGTCGAACAGTGAGCTTCCCAATAAAAGAAACTTCAGAGAGACAAGGCTAGCGAAGCGAAATACCACTACGCGGCATTGCAGACCTGAGAGTGATACGCACAGTTCTTTGAGCAGGTCTTTCCATACGGAAGGTTGTTGCACTCAGAACAAACGATCGCTTCCGAGTCGCAAACTCCGCAAACAATCTTAAGAGAACCCGGATCTCCACAGTGTGGGCAAAGGCGAAAGGTTTCTGATGGAAGCAATTCCTGATCAACCGCAACCCGGTGATCAAAGACAAAACATTCGCCTTCGAACTTTGAGTTCGGGAACTCTTTTAAGTAATTGAGGATTCCGCCCTCAAGTTGAAAAACGTTCTGATAGCCGCGAGACTGCATTTCGAAGATGGCCTTCTCACACCGAATCCCACCAGTACAGTACATGAGGACCTTCTTGTCGGTGGGAATTCCAGATCGCTCAATGAAGTCGCCGAACTCACTGAACATGTGAATTTCCGGATCAATGGCACCTTCGAATTTTCCAAGCTCTACCTCATAGCCGTTTCGAGTATCAATGAGGACATAGTCACTCTCCTCTTCAAGCACTCGCTGCCATTCTTCTGGGGAGAGGTGGTTATTGCGAGGAGAATCCGGAACGAACTCTGGACGTTTCAGTGTAACAATTTCATCTCTGCGCTTTATCTTAAAGCGCTTAAACGGGTTTCGTTTGGCGCGGCTATCTTTGAAGATCGTATCGGCAAATCCCGGAATAGAACGAATGAGGTCTTTTAGCTGCAAAATTGTTTCATTCGATCCAGCAACAGTAGAATTCAACCCCTCAGCAGCAGAGATAATCAGCCCGAGAAGATCACTCCTTTCCGCAAATGCGTGAAACTGCCCCTCCCACTCATTCAGCTGTTCCTCAGAGAGCGGAGAGAATTTGTAGAAGGTGGTAACAACTACTGGATAATCTGTTTTCATACTCATTAGTAAGATTTTGCTATAATTGCTTCACGTTTGGCAGGTTTTCCGGTGACAACGCAGTTTCCACCATCACCTTGATCAAAAGGAATATTCCGAATCGAGAGCTTCCACTCTGCAAGCTGCGCTTCCGTTTCAGGATCTTCACACCAAGGAGCCCGAACAAACCCGCCATGAATTTCTGGTTTGGCGTTGTTTTGCGGGGTAAAGAAATCTCTCAATTCGTCCATTGTCCGAATACTCGTAACGATATTCGCATCTCGATAGGATCTCGCCTGCTCGAAGAGACTCTGCTGAATACTGGCAAGGATTTCTGGAATACGGTTGATGGCTTCATCCCGGGACAAGAATTCTTTGTCCTTTACCTCTTTATCTCTTCGGTACAAGACGACCTTGTTCTCATCGATATCACGTGGGCCAACTTCAAGACGAATCGGAACTCCACGTTTTACCCATTGCCACGTTTTTTCACCACCTCGGATATCACGCTTATCGAGTGTTACCCGAACTCGCTCTTCACCATAGTATTGGTCCACGATAGCCTTCTTCAAAGACTCGGCATATTCGAGGACCCGTGCGCGCTCTTCATCTTTTGGAATTACTGGGAGAATCGCTACTTGGTGAGGAGCAACTTTTGGTGGCACACGTAAACCATCATCATCACCGTGGGTCATGATCAGCCCACCAATCATCCGAGTCGACATCCCCCAAGATGTGGTATGAGCAAACTGTAGTTCACCATTCTCATCAAGAAACTTTATTCCTGCTGCTTTCGAGAAGTTTTGCCCTAGATAATGAGAGGTTCCTGCCTGCAAAGCCTTCCGATCCTGCATCATTCCCTCTATCGAGTACGTCTGAACGGCCCCAGGG
>JAGRAT010000475.1 GCA_020434495.1 Bdellovibrionales bacterium
AGCCCAACGGAATCGAAATCTCGTCGACGATTCCATTACTCGGCATTACGAGAACTGCCAAAGCCATTTTGGGCGATCCTCGCTGTAAGTTTTGCTCTAACTCTCGCGCGTTTTAGTGAAGGATTCCTCATTTTGCAGGCTCAAGAGATCGGTATCGGGCTCGCCCTTCTCCCTTTAGTGCTCGTCTTCATGAACATCTCCTATGCCGCGTCTTCTTATCAAGCTGGAAAACTTTCGGATAAGCTGAATCGAGAGCTCGTGCTCGCGATTGGAATTTTTATCCTTATTGTCGCAGATCTCATAGTTGCGTTCTCTCATTCAACAGGGTGGTTTGCCCTGGGGATTGCGCTGTGGGGACTACACCTCGGATTCACCCAAGGTGTCATCTCTGCCATTGTTGCCGATCACACCAGCAAAGATATTCTTGGCACCGCTTTCGGCTTTCTGAATTTTAGTATGGGAATAGCCACTCTTTTTGCGAGTGCTATTGCTGGATTCGCTTGGGATATCAGCGGTCCAAGCAGCACCTTTCAGCTTGGAGCACTCCTATCCACCCTCGCCCTCCTCCTGCTGTTGATTGCCTATAGGCAGTACGCATCCCCTTTACGCCCTGATGAATCCAATACATAGAGCTTTTTGACTAGCTTATCCTCTGCCCTATACTCCATCCGATAAGGGGCGTGGGTAAGTCGTCAATAATTTATCAGGCCTCAAAATGGTAACCCCAGAGGGTTCTAATCCTTCACATCCCACTCATCGAGAAACAGAGTCCCTGTCTCCGAGGAATTCTGAGATAGCAGGCGCTGACCAGTTCAAGATGCCATACCAAGTGAATCCGGGGGGCGCGCTCGACACTTCATTGAGAGCTCCAAATCCCGAATCATCGGACGAACCGAAATCGTCCTCCCAGACAGGCGAGCCATCTCAAGTTCCGTCCTCTCCGATTTCAATTTCGCCAAGGAGAGTCGCAAGCACATTAGTTTCTCCGGCATCCCTTACTGGAGCGGGAAACATCACGATGTCGCTCCCGATCTCACTTCCATTTACGGTAGCGTACTCGCTCGTCACAGCGCTCAGTCTCAGAAATGAGCTAAGAGCTGAATCGAGAGCTCCGAGTGCCGGAGGGCCACCTAACGACCAAGACACCGGCATTGTTCGAAGAACTTTAAATAGTCCCGGGGTAGTTTGTGCATTCACTTCCGCGGTAGCACTTACCCAAGGCATTTATCTTCTCGCTTCAGGGGAGCCCGTGCTTGGTGGAGCTTATATTGCCACTGGAATTGGAAATGGAGCACTTGCAAATCTTTCCAACAGACAGCTTGGATACTCAATTCTTGAAGAGAAAGAGAGCCGAATAGGACGAGTGTGGAGATCGATAGTTCGTGGCACACCAAAAAAGCTAAAGACGGCGCTCAGCAACCCCGTTGTTGGATTTGCCGTAGCAAATACCCTTTTTTCCTTCTCGACATTAGAGCCGGATCCATCTAGCGCCCAACTCACCGCCATGTCTATAGGAATCGGTTTCGGATTAGTAGCGGCAATTCGCGGAATGATGAGAGACTCAAGGGCACTTACAACTTCCTTGATTCTTGGGGGACTCTCGGTAGCAGGGCACGCCGGAAACGCAATTATCGGTGGTGCCGGCGTTACCGCTGCCGCTCTTGCACTGTGGTCAGCTCAACACTTTTCGAGCTATACACGAGAACGCGAACGAGAGACGCAGTGAGAAAAATTTATTGGTCTCATTCGAGTTAGCAGCCGAAGTAAAAAGTTTCATCATGGCCTTCAGGCGCGGTTTTCCACCGCCGGTGTATCCAAAACCAGCACTCTGGATATTTGAGAATCAATCCCTCCCACTCCTTCACTAGGCGCTCCGTAATCTGCTTAAGCTTTTCTGGCTTCGAAAGGTTTTTGTTCGTATAAAGGTCAGTGCAGTCGCACTCTTTGCACTCGTAAAAATAGTGATCATTCCCAGTTCGTATCAATGCAACGACAAAGAGAGGAGCCTCCGTCCTCAGGGCTGCCAGCGACAGCGCCTTGGTTGTGGCAGCTGGACGTCCGAACCAATCAACGAAAAGGGAATGGTTCCTCGTTACATTTTGATCAAAGAGGATACCGACATCGACTCCCTCAGATAAGAGCCTCACCATTTCTCGGTACCCACCTTCCCGTGAAACAACCGTGTTGCCATTTGCTTCCCGCCGCTTCCTCCACCAAGAATCAAGGTAAGGATTGGTAAAAGTCCGCACTATAAAGCTAATGGGCCGATACAGAAATGGCATGCTGTATGCTGAAAGTTCAAAGCACCCCAAATGCCCCGTGACGAGGAGGATTCCCCTATCAGGCTCAGCGTTTTTGGCTTCTCGAAGTCGGGTGAAGCCAGGACAATCGACATGAGAGGTCGCCCACTCCGCATCAAGAGTTGGGAAGCGAGCGACGTCAACTATCAGATCACCCATGCCACAAAACGACTCCACGAAAATCCTGTCTTTTTCTTCCCGAGAACTTTCAGGATAGACAAGGGCGAGATTCTTATGAGCTATATTCCGGTGCCGTTTGAGAAACTTTGCCACGACTCGAAGTATTTCAGAAACGAGCATTCTTTGTATGTTAAGAGGCAAACCCCCCAGAACCCCGACCGCAAAGCGAG
>JAGRAT010000476.1 GCA_020434495.1 Bdellovibrionales bacterium
AAGCCAACGGTAATACCCTTGAATACTTAAGATTTTCAAGGTGGTCGCATTTTGCGACCACCTCTGATTTCTCCGAGGCGGTCAACTCGAAAACGAAATCCTTCGGGAATCGGTCTGAATTTCTTTTTAGCTGCTCCTTTAGTCGCTTAGTGCTCGTCCCATAGAGCTTTGCCAGATCGGCATCTATGATCCCCCGTTGTCCCCGCACACTGATGATGCTTTGCTGGACACCGAGATTCTTCGTAACATCGCGAGCTTTCTTTGATTTCGCCATACCGCTCCTGAGAATCGAGAAAGTAGAGATTCTCTCTATTAATCGAAAATTCTGGTGAGAAGTTTCTTGCAAAATCCTGCCAAGATGCTCGAGAAGTCCCACCCTCCTCTAGTAATGGAATGAACCCGCCCGGCTTTCCCTGCTTTCGAAGAGGCAGGATAGATGTACTGAGATTATCTAACAAACAGGGAGGGTTCATTCCATTACTAGAGGAGGGCGGAAAGGTTATTGAGAGGGGAGCAACTAGTCAAAAAAATAAGAGGTTCACTGAAGATACTGCCCAGCTTTGGGGAGCTCAATTCCTACGAGGATCAGGCATTACGAGATCTGTTAGATCTGGTAGGTGACGAGTGCCAGCATACAGACGAATCTCGTCACCATTAGGAAGTGTGATATGCTCGCAAAAATCAGCTTTTCGAGATGTTCCCAAGGCGCGAACCTGTTCAACTCTGTGAGCTTCCTCCGTCACTATTCCGATTGGAAAGCCCTGATTGGGTCCTTCGGAAGCGATAGAACGTAGGACTGTTTCGTCAAGTGGGAAATTCGGATGAATTCGTCCCATTCGGTTAGACCAATTGAACACTCTCCCTCCCCCCATTGTGATTTCTTCTCCATTTGGACCTTGTCCAATAACCCGCCGGGGCTCTGGGTTGTCAAAAAAACGAAGATTGGCAACTTCAACCAACGCCGGGCTAGAGATAACCAAGAATCTTTTGTTCTCCAGTAAATGAGCCTCATAATCAGCCTGTGAAGCTCGCGCAATATGAGCGAAGCCCACTGAACGAAAGAGTTCTTGAGTGTGCCGGATTGGGTCTGGGTGTGCGCCGTGAATCTGCATAATGGATCTAAGCCAGGTTTTCCCCTCTAATTATAGAATTTGACACAAGGTAAAAACCTTACTCAAATATTTGAGGCCGATACTAGGGAATCGTCATTATCCGAGACTTTCTCCTTATCTTCGACTTCGACTTTGACCTCGACCAACGAGAATGATTTCTACTACGCATCTTCAATAGCCGCTGGGTTAATGTCCACACCTGTGACCGCCCCTCGAGGAACTCTCGGCAGGATGACCTCAGCTGTAACCTTACCCTCGCCACAGCCGAGATCAAATACAACTACGTTCCCTGCTAGCCTCATCTCCGGAACTAAAAATCGGATCGCGGTATCGCCCTGCAAAAATTGACTTAAACTTCTGTTAAACTCGGGTGGAAAATCCTGTCGGGGTTGCAATGCTCCGGCCATGCTCTCGAAGCGCGTTAGCTCGCTATCTTGCGCAATCGGTCGTTGGGGCTGTTCAGGAGATAGTGCCATATGCCTTAGATTAGCACGTCACCAGATCTAGTGGGACAAAGAGAGTTTCTCTCTAGCTTGCGTATTGTGATAACATCCCGAAGAAAGGTAACAAAAACCGTCTGTGGAAGCCGGGACTTTGGCCTCGCCCACAGCGTTAACCGTCATACACCAATAGAAAATCATGAGCGTTAAGTCGATTTTAAAATTAGGCGATCCAATACTGCGTGAAAAGTGCGCTGCTATTGAGGATGCTTCGCAGTCGCAGGATTTATTTCAAGACCTTCGCGACACACTTCGGCACGTGCAAACACTTTATCAATTTCCAAGAGGCTGCGGCTTAGCAGCTCCTCAAATTGGCTATACCCAACGAGCAACTATCATCGAATATGACGGCGATCAGAGGCTTCTGGTGAATCCTGAAATCGTTGAGGCTTCTCGAGAGAAGATGAAAATACGCGAAGGTTGTCTAAGTTTTTTCGACTATCGGGGCCAAATTGAACGGCATCGATATGTGAAGGTTCGCGCCCAAGACCGAAACGGCAAGACAATCGAAATTGAGGGATCGGACGATCTTTCCTGTCTGCTCCAACACGAGATTGACCATCTCAATGGGGTTTTGTATTTCGATTACTCGCCGAACGGCCAGGACGACCTACGACTCATTGATGGCATGCCTGTAATACCATAAGTAGTTGGTTTGGTGTATAACCATCGAAGTGAAGGGAGTGAACTTCCCCTCTCCTTCAAACGTTATCCGCCTTAATGTCTGTCTCATCGTTTTTGATTGTCTCTGTGGTTTCGATTCCTCCCAGAGGAGTTTTGCTTGGCTAGCTCTTGAATTCAGCAGTAAAAAATATCCTCCCAGAGAAGTTTTTATCATTAATTGTAAATTGAGTTCTACAATCGTTACCATCGGAGGGGTTCTCCGTTGTCCCCTCTCATAAACATCTATAAAAATACATCAACATCTATAAAAATACTGATCTGCCCCCTCAGGTGTTTCCATCCGGATCTAGCGCTCCGTGAAGTCCGAGGGAGTGAATGTGGGGGTAGAAGTTGAGGAGATCCCCGGAA
>JAGRAT010000477.1 GCA_020434495.1 Bdellovibrionales bacterium
TCAGGCAGTTCACTAGTATTTGTGTTTGTGCTGGGGCTACTGATAACTTTCCTCGTCCTTGCCGCGCAGTTCGAGAGCTATATCCATCCATTCGTGATCATGTTGACCGTGCCTACCGCCGTGTTTGGTGGAGTATTGGGGCTTCTCCTGACTGGAGGAACGCTGAATCTGTATTCACAGATAGGGATTGTCATGCTTGTGGGGCTTGCTGCAAAGAACGGGATTCTGATCGTTGAATTTGCCAATCAGTTGCGGGATCGAGGATACCCCTTCGATGATGCACTAAGAACAGCTTCACTCACACGACTGCGTCCAATCCTCATGACGGGTATTACCACTGCCGCTGGTGCTATCCCGCTTATTATCGCCTCTGGAGCTGGCGCTGAGACGAGAAAAACCATTGGAGTGGTCGTACTCGGTGGCGTTCTTCTCGCCACATTTCTCACCATTTTCTTGGTGCCTGCTGCCTATAAACTCCTCGCTCGTGGCACCACATCTCCGGAGGCGGTGAAACGACAGCTTGCAAAGGAAGAGGGCTCTTTGGCTGCCTAACCTCCTGGGATCTCGTTCTTCTACGAGAAATAAGTATCCATTCTACAGTTTCTCCTCAATAACCCTTTTTGTTCGGGATATTGGTGGGGAGTCTAGCTAATTGTTTTGGGAAGGTTCATTCTATGCGCTCGTTTATCTCGCTCCTATTTCTTTTCACACTTGTTTCGCCCGCATTTGCCCAAACGCATACCGATAATCCCCTTGATGTCACCGTTACATATTCGGCCGAGGATAAAGCCAATCATGAAAGGAATCTTGGTGGGGCGCTTGAGGGAGATGCCTTGAAAGAGTACCTCCGAAAGAAAGCAAATGGAGAGGTGGATTTTATTTGCGACGCAAAGTTAGCAGCAGCAAAAGCCGCCAATCCGGGGCAAACATGTTCCGTCGCCCAACTTCAGAGAGTTGAGGAATTTTCTAACAATGAAGCTGGTGAGCTTCAGTGCAACGTTAAAGTTAACTGCAGAGTCACTTGCGCACCTGCCGGAGGTCGTGGTGGTGGAAGACGTCCACAAGGTGGCGGCGTGATTAGACGAGGTGGCGGAATGCTCTACGTACTTGAAGTTCAGGAAGGGAGCACCATTGAGAATTCACTTGGAGAGGCTCTCGAGTTCATTCTTGACAGCGGCTTAACCTTAGAGAACCTCGTGATTTCCGAATCGGATCTTACCTGTGAGGAAGAGGATGCTGTGCAAGCATTTGAAGCCTACCTGGAGGAGCTTAGCTCCCGAGATGTTAAGCAGGCGAGACCGATAAATCTTGAGTGATGCTGTTCGGGGGGGCTCGCCCTCCACTCCACGTAATCGCTCTCGTTCTCATCGGGGGCGATTACACAAACCATCCAAAATATAGTCCTCGATAATCTGATTGGCAGAGTTCCCTGAGGATAGTGAATACATCTGAGGAGAAATGCCATTCGTCCCTGAGAAGTTTCGGTAGAGCCGCTTTTCTCTATCCAGGGTATAGTAGCAGGGCATCTCTTAAATGGGGGAATATGTCCGAGGAGAAGGGCAAAGAAAACTACCGGGAGACCCTTCTCCGAATTCAGAAGATGAACCCCGGACAAAAGGTGACCCTAGCTCAGAAGGGAAATGCAGTGGAGCGAAAGATTCTCGCACAAAGCGGAAGTGTTGAGATTCTGCTTGCTCTCGTGAATGGTCCGAAAGTAACTGAGCAAGAGATTGAACGGATCTCAGGCCTTGCTGGAACGCCAGAAGTAGTTCTGAAAACTATTTATTCATCGTCGCGATGGATCAGGAGTCACAGAATTCGCCTTGCATGCTTGAAAAATCCGAGGTTACCACCGTCTATGACGAGGAAAATTCTTATGGGTCTCAGTAAGCAGCAGTTACAGAACCTCACTAAAGATCCAGTTATGCCGGCTGCCTCACGGGAAGCAGCGAAACGCCTTCTTGCAAGTAGGTGATGACTACTGCAATGAAGTGCGTTTTCGAATGAACAGCGGCGCAGGAGCACTTACGGAAGCCGGAGCAAGGATATTCTTTCTTCCCCTTGCGGTTCGAATGCTGATAGCAAGTTGACGCAGTTCCTCCTGAGAGGGGATGGTACGTTTCAACAGAAGTTCGATAGGTAAGTAAAGTTAAAACTGTAATGAGGGGTAAGGTTGAAGAGGTTTGAAGCAATCAAAGAATCAGGAGGGGCGTGAGAGGAAGCTCTTCAGTCGAGAGCAGACTTTTATTGAGTTTTTGAACAGGAAGAGAAATGTTGAGGAATTGAGAGAGCTCCTCCACCTATCAAACAGCCCCTCCAGCATGTCGCCTAGCGCAAAAAGAACCGTGAAACACGCTGGTACAGTATTTGTTCATCCAAAAAGCAAGAAATCCAACTACACCCGCCCTACCTTCAACTGCCACCGAACACTCTACACGATTGGGAAACCGGTAACGTGAGAATCTGTTCTCCAAGACAGCTAAAAGCACCCCAGTCCTATGTCTCAAAGCTCACAAAATGCTTTATCATCGTAAAGGCCTCTGAAAGCTCAGATTGTAAGATTTCCTGCCATGAGAGATGTCAAGTATGAGGCAAAGAAAATCTTCTCCGACATCAGTAATCGGAAAAACCTCAAAGCAACC
>JAGRAT010000478.1 GCA_020434495.1 Bdellovibrionales bacterium
CGTAAGGCTCCTCGGCGCAAAGCTGCCAAGCGGTCTGCCGCTAAGAAATCCTCTGGAACTGCGGCTCCGGCTCGCAAGAGGAAAGCTGTTCGTCGTAAGAAGTAATTCTTGCTGACACAGCCTATTAAGTCCTCCCTCCCGTCATTCTTGTAGTGTTCGGGAGGGAGGGTTTTTCTTTTCTCCGCTCGATATTTCCCCTCATTTTAGTTACTCTTGCTCCTCTATTCGTAATTAGACACGTTATCTATTGGAATTTGATGAAAGCAAACGATGTTAGAAAAGGGACTGTGCTTCTTCACAATGGCGCTCCACACCGCGTGATGGACTTTACCCATGTGACTCCCGGAAAGGGGCAGGCTGTAGTTCAAACTAAACTTCGAAATCTGATGACTGGCTCTCAGACAGAAGTCCGGTACGGTTCAACAGAGGCGGTCAGTGTTGCCGAGGTTTATGCATTCAAGGCCACCTATCTATACGCGGATGGCGATCTCTATCATTTCATGAACAACCAAGACTATGAGCAGATAACCCTAACCGGTGAATTGTTGGGGAACGACGTTCACTTCCTCCAAGAGCAGATGGAAGTCGAGATTACCACCTTTGAAGAGCTGCCACTCGGCATCAAGTTGCCTCAAACCGTGATTCTCACCGTTGTGGAGACCGAACCGGAGATGAAAGGAGCAACAGCTAGCAACTCCCCAAAGCCTGCCACCACAGACACCGGTCATACACTTTCAGTTCCGGCTTTTGTTAAGCAGGGAGATAGACTTATCGTAAACACTGAGACCGGGGAATATCTCAGTCGCGCTGACTAAAGCAAAGTGGGTCCTCGAATCCTCAGGCTCGTTATCGAGACAGCTATGGATAGTCCTGTCCTCTCTGTTCAATTTACCGGGGCAACTAACCCTGACCGTTTTTGGACAAATTCCACGGTGTAATCTCTTAAATTTACAGTGTAATTCAGTTTTTCACGAAAGTACTGTAGGGAATTTCCAGACGCTCCGAGGTATGTATTCAAGCGAGGGATCTACTTAGGTGCCAATGCCTATTTCCATTAGGCCCTTTATGCACCTACATGGCTAGTCCAAACCCTAGGACTAACTCCGAGTGGGGTGTTGTGGAGGCACACAGCACCCCTTTTTTATCCTCTCATCAGAATCCGAGATCTACACCAACTCTGTTTGCTGCTCTCCGTTCAGTTCCAAGACGCGCTCCGTATAACTGGCCACCGGCGAAGAGGATTCGCAACTCAAGCGCACCACTTCCATCGGGACCATCCCGAAGCGGAGCGGCGAAATCGATTCGAACGACACGTTCACCATTGGAGCGAGGGAATCCAATTCGAAGTCCAACGCCAACGTCTGAGTAGAGATGGTTTGTGTATAACGTTCCGAGAGGATCACGGGTTGAACCGGCCACATCAGCGAATACCGCTAATCCCAGGCTAAAGAACTCATAGATGTTATCCACGAGATGGATTCGGTCCTCCATATTCAAGGCAAAGCGCTTATCCCCAGTAAAGGTACGAGCATCATACCCTCGAATCATGTTGTCACCACCCACGAGGAACTCAACGTCATCATCGAGATCTTCTGAGTAGTCGAGGAGTGTTCGGGCAACAAAAGTGTGATTACCGAGAAACCACCGTCCCCATTCAAGCATTCCGATGGGGTAGATGTACTGCGCCTCTGCTGACAATATCGAGTTCTCAAACCCCTGGGTAATTAAACGGGTATCCGCTTCAAACTCCCAACGAAGAAAGCTCTTATTGGCGAGCCGATATCCCTCTCCAAATGAGGTGTTCAACAGGAGCGTATCCTCATTCGAACCGAGAAAATCTGGCGCGAACTGTACGGAGCTTTGAAATTTCGAACCGAGGTTGAAGTCTTGGATTCGAGAAAATCGATCGACATAATTACGACGGACGAAATCCTGCTCAATGTACTGGTACCCAATTTGAGGTCCAACAAATTTGCGATCCTCTGCTAACTTTCCTCCGTTCTCGGGTAGGTCCGCCGGGTCGACGTTAACATCTTCAAGATCCGAGGCGTTGGCACTATCAAATTTCTCAGAGAGATAGGATAAACCCATACTAAACCGACGTACCTCTTCGCTGGGGTCTCCAAGAGCAAAGGCGTAAGAGCCTCCAAGTTTATTGGTCTCTTTTCGAAAGACGAAGCGCTCTTCGGCAGCATCGTAGAGCCGTTCTATCGTGTCACTAAAAAGGGAGCTCTGAGACCATGCTTGTTGTTGAGCGAGAGAGCGAAAGGGGTCTCCAACATCGTAGAAGACCTGATCGCCGGTAGAACCGGTCTCCAATGCAAGCTGCCCTTGATACTGGGAATTCCAAAGACGGCGGCTATCAAAAGCCGCCTGAACGGTATCGGCTCCGGTATCTTCCTGATAAAGGATCTCCGCCCGATTTCCATACCCGAAGAGATTTCCCTCTGAGAACCCGGCGCTCTTGCGAGTTCGACCATCACCTGAAGAGAAGGAGAACTGCGGAATAATGGTCCACGTGTCCTGCACCTCGATGACGATATCAACGATCTGTCCGCGGTCAATCGGAATAACCCGAATGTCCCTTAGATAGCGAAGC
>JAGRAT010000047.1 GCA_020434495.1 Bdellovibrionales bacterium
CCAACCTTGATTGCAACCTTAAGCTCAACAGCCGTTGCTATAGCAGCAGCGTTTTTTTTCGCTTCTCGGGACAGCTCCTGGAGAGTTGATGCGGCCAGCCATGGGGAGGAGCCGTTAGAGAGTTCCGCATCAGAGAGTGACTCGATAACAGAGGAGAGCTATCAGCATCTGATTGCTACCAGGAGGTATGGCGCTCGATTGATAGCATGGCTTCTGCCAGCTGGTCTGATTGGAGCGTTGATCTATCGTCTTCTCGGGGCCGAGAATCTCTTCCTGTTTATGAAAGACGAAGTGGCCACTTGGTGGCTCATGCCTGCGCTGATGTTGTTTATCCTCTCCTACGGAATCGGTCGTGGAGTGAAGGTGTATGAGGCTGTGACGGAGGGGGCCAAGCAGGGATTTGAAATCGCAATTCGTATTATTCCCTTCTTGGTCGCGATTTTGGTCGCGATCGGGATGTTTCGAGCTTCTGGTGCGATGGATATCCTTGCGACGGTTATTAATCCGATTACGAGCCTCTTGGGACTTCCTGCTGAAGTGCTTCCGATGGCTATTCTTCGTCCTCTCTCTGGTAGTGGTGCCTTTGCCGTTATGAGTGCTTTGGTAAATGAGGCACCGAACTCCTACAGCTCCTTCCTCTCCTCGGTGATGATGGGGAGTACGGAGACTACTTTCTATGTGCTCGCGGTGTATTTCGGAGCGGTCGGAATTACCCGTATCCGCCACGCTCTTTCAGCGGCCATCTGTGCTGATATCACGGGGGTGCTCGTTTCCTGTCTCGTGAGTCCGTTCTTCTTTTAATCCACTCGATTTGAGATCTGATTCACGCGATAACAGTAAATCTGCTTATCTGCTGCTGTTACCTCGACTAAAATCCCGTCATCAAAATCTGATGGGTTCTGAGAGTTTCTAAAATGAATGCGTGGGCCGCAGGAATCGCCGTTTGCTCCGCCGGAATTTGTGGTGGTGGATATGATCTTCCCAAGATATGAAATGGCGAGTTTCACCGGCCGGTACGAGCACTGCGGGATAAGAATAACAAGGCCTCCGTGCTCTGAAAGCTTGAATAACCTTCCGTTTATGCCGTCTGCAAAGTCTTCGATTGAGACACAGCGGCCTTCTGGATCCTCGAGTTCGCTTACTCCAGTAAAGCTCACATCACTTGGCTGAAAGAGTTCGTGGCCTTCAACCGTGGACTCTAAAAAACGAGTAACCCGACCACTTGGAACGGTTTGTTCATAGAGAACGCCTCCGGTTCCATAAAAAAGGATGTTCCAGGAAGCCGAACTAAGGTCAAACAACGCCGTAGCACCGTCAACTCTCTTGCCTCCTTTCAGCTTTGAGCGCGCACGGGTAAACGAGGAGAGATCTGCCCCGCCTGCATATGTTTCAAAAAATGCTCGACGCTTCTTTTTTCGAAACAGCCCAATATCAAGAAACCCGTCATCGTTCGAATCAAAGAGGAAGAGATCTCTCGGGTCTTTGATCTCGACTTCGTAACGCTGTTCTCCAGTTGAAGATGAAAACACTACGAGTCGTCTTGATGTCGTTGTAGCAACCGCAAGAACTACCTCCCATGTCCCATCGCCATCAATATCACCACATGCGGCATGAGTTGGAACTTCTCCCTCGAGAAGAGAGAGTGGTACGGTTACCTCTTCTTCTGTTGCATTGAGATAGCGGAGACCGGTTTCTTGTCCAATAACGGCTTGATCGGAGGTGCCATCGCCATCTAGGTCGCATCCAGAGAGCACGAAATCCTGGACCGTGCCAAGGGCGACGGAGGTGTTCGCAGAGCCAACGATTCTTTGAGTCCAGATAAGATCCGATTCCCGTTCTTCGACAATGACGATATCGGTAACGCCATCTCCATCGTAATCACCTAGTGCTGGTTTATCTTCTGAAGCACCGAACTCAATCGCCTTTGGAATTATACCGGTGGAGGATTCTCTGTAGCGGTAGACGAGCTCATTTTTTGAGCCATCTGACTGGTTTTCAAAAGTTGTAATATCTGATGAGCCATCACCATCCCAGTCGAGAATGGGAAATCTTGGGTTGGGCAATTCTTCCTGTGCGAGCAAGGTGATCGGTAGGCACGGAAGTGCAGTTAGGAATCCAAGGAGAAGGGAACGCACGTAGAACATAGGACTCACTGGAGCAAAACTTGTTCCAGTGTAGAGGTCGTAAGGTATCCAATAAAAATGAACTGATTTTTCGAAGATCTCATGGATCACAGAGCGGTAGTTCGGAAGATCGACTCCTCAAACGTGCAAGAATTTCATACCGGAAAAGTTGAAGGATTCGGCGCTGCTTATGGCAATCCTCGAAATTAATGCCGCGAAAGTAGTGTTGTCTTCTAGGGGGACTAGGGCTTATCAACAAAAACAGAGTCACTTCTGGCCACCATTTTCGTGAACGCTCTAGAATATCACCTCTTTACTCAGAGCAACTGGAGCGAAGCCAAAAATAGCATTTAGATGGTGAAATACCGCATGTTGAGCGTTCTCCTTCCACAATCGAGAAACGCAGAGGTGAACTTTCTTATGGACGGGTATGAGTTCTGAATCGGGGATTATCTCTCCCTCCTTCCTACGACAATCTTCGACAATTTCAATCCAAAAACGACTCCCGCCATCAGCAAGGTAGGGCCATGCTGACTGGATGGACTCTGGCCAGCTCGGATCGCTTGAATCCGAGAGTTTTGGCGTCTCCCCCCTTGAAATGTCAGTGCGGAATACTTGCAAGAGTACACCTTGCTCTTTAAGTCGTGAGATGAGAGGAGAAGAGAGCACTTTAAACACAATCCTCTCGATCTCTTTCTCTTTCGCCATAAATATGACTGAGAACTGATGCCCGGTAGCATCAGGGGCGGATCTTCTGTGGAAGCGAAAAAGAGGAATCGTGAGATCTCTTTGCGTGAGCACGGGATATACGACTTCGTATGCGATCAAATTATCGAGCCACCACTGCGTGTCCCCTGATTCATCCCTAGCAAATTGAAAGCTTACCTGTCGCCAGGGGAGAATCTCTCCGCTGGTGGATTCGGGAGGAAGAAGCTCGGGAGGGGAGGAGGATGAGCAACAAAAAAGGAATAGTGTGAGGAGTAAAAGAAGAGGCTTACGCATGGCGGGCAGCTTCTCCTTGTCTGTTCGCACTGTCTTGTATTTGGTCGGCAGGGTTCTTTTTCTCCTGATACGAGGTTCCAAGCATAATGAGAATTGAGCCAAGAATGCCGCTAATGATTGAGCCGATAAGGATTGCAAGTTTCGCAGACTCTAGCGCATCATCTTGCCCTTTAAAGGCAAGGGTTGAAATAAAGAGCGACATAGTAAATCCGATACCAGCGAGACACGAAGCCCCATAAATTTTCGCCCAGTTTACCCCTTCGGGGAGCTTCGCGAGTCCAATTTTCACTGTAAGCCAGGTCGCGCTGAATACCCCAACCTGTTTGCCTATAAAGAGTCCAACAATGATCCCGAGGGAAAGGGGCGAGCTGAGACGTGAGATGGAATCCATGTCGATAGCAACTCCGGCATTCGCGAGAGCAAAGAGCGGCATCACTGCAAACGAGATCCACGGGTGTAAACGATTTTCCATCCGCTGTAATGGAGGGGTTGCTGCCTTGTACGCCTCTTCCAACTCAAAGATTGCGTGGAGTTGGTGTTTGTCGAGAAAAGGTGTCCTTTGACTTTCCCGTCTATCTCTAAACTCATCTACAAAAGTTTCCATCTGAGGCTTCACAGCGAGTAAAAAAGCCGGAGCGTTGAGTTTTCGCCGAGCCGGAATAGCGAATGCAGCAAGCACTCCAGCCACGGAGGGGTGAATTCCGGAAAGCAGAAACGAGAGCCAGAGCCCGCCAATTCCAACTATGAGGTAGGGAAGAGATTCGCGGATCCCGATAAAATTGAAGAACGCAAGGACCCCAAGGAATCCGAAACCACTCACTACTTTGATAATCTCCAATCCCTCTGTGTAAAAGAGAGCAATGACCAGCACCGCGCCGATATCATCAGCTATTGCAAGCGCTGCAAGAAATATCTTGAGCGCAGGGGAGACTCGTTTTCCAAAGAGACTCAATATCCCAAGGGCAAATGCAATGTCTGTTGCCATTGGAATCCCCCAACCTCGATGGTAGGGGGAATCAAGGTTGAATAGCATGTAAAAAACAGCCGGCACTATCATTCCACCGATAGCAGCCATTACCGGAAGAAGTGCCTTTGAAGCAGTCGAAAGCTCTCCAGCGATCACTTCCCGTTTAATTTCTAGTCCCACGACAAAGAAGAAAAATGCCATCAAGAGATCGTTAATCCAGTGCTGGAGGGAATATTTGAGCGAGAAGTCTCCAAAGGTAATTCCGAAGTAGGTGTGCCAAATTCTAGAATACGAATCAGCCCAAGGTGAGTTTGCCCACACCAGCGCAATGATGGTGGTACCCATCAGAACGAGTCCTGCTAGTGCTTGATTGTGAAGGAATGGGGAGAGACGAGCCCAAAACTCGTCAATGAACTCCTTTCGCTTAGCTGGCTGTTCGAACTGTTGGAGGTTGCGCTTCCTGCCCCGAACGATAACTCGGTCCTTGTCCTGTGAATGTGGGTCTTCTGTCATAACTTTGAGAGTCTGCGCGACGTCCCCCTCGGGAACAAGAGAGTTCCGGTTGAGGCGTCGCGAATTTCTGGAAAGTGGGAGTCCGCCAGCCTGCTGAGATTGTGTTATATTTTAGTGATATCGATAAGTTGAATCGTCCAGTGGGCTCACTTTTTTTTGAGTAAGCATTGAAATCCCCTTAGCTTCTCTTATCTGGGGAGGGACTAACCAATGCTCATGAGTATCGCATTCATAACAATCGGGTGTGTTGGATTGCTGGGTGCTACGTATCTTCTGCCTCTTTTTGGCGCGTTGTTCCTCTCTCGGGAGAGGAAGGCGAATTCTCCAATATCGAGAAAATGCGGAAAGTTAGCCATTCATATTATCATCCCATCTGTTCCCGGATCCGCGAGTGCTTGCGAGCGAACTTTGCGTTCGCTTTCAAATGTCAGATGGCCAAGCAATCTCTCTGTAACGACTAGGATTGCAATTGATGGAAGGGATCCAGAGCTTCGACAGCTCGCTGAGCGATATGGAGTCGTTTGGTCTGAACGAGATCGGCAGCGTGGGAAGTGGCAAACACTTCGAGAGGCTGTAATACACGGCGCTCCACAGGGGAATTGGAGTGGAAGCGACTGGATCGGATTCGTTGATGTCGGAACTATCATTCCATTTTCCTTCGGTCAGGAACTCTTTCCGGAGCTTGAAGACCCTTCTCTTTCGGGGGTGTTTCCGGCCTACGAGGTCCAGCAACAGAACTCGATATCTTCTCTCGTTTGGGGAGTGGAGCGTTCCCTGAAAAGTCTTGAGAATTCTTTTGGCGGAACTATCTCCGCCCATGGCGCCACGATGTTCTTTCGCTCCGAGGCGATTCAACGAGCCTTCTCGTTTTTTGGAACCCGCGAGTTTGCCAATGATGATGTGGTGATCCCTCTTGTCGTCCGGTTGCTCTTCCCGCATCAAAGCACAAAGTATCTGAAGAACCTCTGTGTCACTGATAGTGACGTATCCCTCTGCGACACGAAACAGCGGCGTAGGCGGCTCATGCTCGGGAATCTTGAATGGATCGCTGAATTTTTACCGCTCGTCCTCGGGCATTCTACGGCGCTTTTCTTGGTGACAATGAGAAGGGTGTTCCGTACCTTCTGGGCTTACTGGCTTGGATTTATCGCGCTCGGTGTATTTGTGGCGCAACCTATAGCCGCGTTGATGGCGTTAGCCGCCGTTGCTGTCGGAGTTGTTGCTTCACGACAAGCTCGAGATCTCGTGAGGGCGTTTCAGTACTCGCTTGAATCTCCTTTTCGACTGTTCTTCATGGAGGAGGGCATCGAATGGAAATGAATCGTCTAGGAGCGCAGCATCAGATCTATTTAAGCGTAGCGTTTCTCCTCTCGGCCTGCACTTTTGAGATTATGGTCCACGTATACGATCGGCCGCTTCTTCTCGCCTTGGCGTTGACCTTCTTCGTTACTCTCGGAAGCGGTCTTGCCATGGAGTTCCTCGGCTTCTTTCATACTATCCGTCCGTATCCACGAAAGAGTGATCTTATTCTTGTGATGTTCGCTATTCCTCCACTTACAGTAATTGGTGAGCGGGTACTTGGCGCGCTCTTGCTCGATGAAATCCCCGTACCGCTCCCGAAGCTGTTGGTCGCTTCATGCGTTCTCTCTATAGGAATATTTGTACTTCATTACTGTGTTTGTCGTTTTATTGGTGTCAATGAGCGAAGAAAGAATGTCGTGCTTTGCCTACCCGCTCTGGAAGCGATCTCATTCATACGGAGACTCTCTCAACTTGGTCTTACGAACTACCTTACCTTTGTCTCTTATGAGCAATTCGCCCGTGTTACGGCACGGGGCTCCTTCCAAAGGCCCGTTCACCTTGTTGTTTGGTCTGATAGATCCAATAGTGGAGATGAAGAGACAGAGTGTCTTGTGAGGACTCACCTTGCTGGGGTTCCGATCGTGCACGTTCAGAGCATGATTGATTCTCTCACTGGAAGAATAGATCTCTCGCTCTTCGATCTCTGGCGCTATCTCTCTCGAGCAAAGCCACAAACAGGGAGTATTCGCATCGCTTGGAGATTGAAGAATTTTTCAGAACCGCTCTTTGCCCTTCTTCTCTTGTTCTGCTTTGCTCCACTTATGGTTGCGGTCGCACTGGCGATCAAGTTCAGCTCTCGTGGGCCGATTATTTTTCGGCAGGAGCGAGTAGGGAAGGCTGGTGCACTGTTTACGCTCTATAAATTTCGCACCATGGTCAGTGATGCCGAGTCCAATGGCCCACAATGGGCGAAAGAGAAGGATAACCGCATCACTCCACTTGGAAACATTCTTAGAAAAACGAGAATGGATGAGCTCCCACAGCTCGTAAATGTCATCCGAGGGGAGATGAGCTTTTGTGGCCCCCGACCCGAACGACCGGAGATGTACGAGGAGCTAGAGAAGCATATTAAGCATTACTGGCTCCGCACTCTTGTAAAACCAGGCATCACTGGCTGGGCACAGATTCAAGCAGGATATGCCGCTTCCATTGCGGAGTCCCGAAAGAAGCTTGAGTACGATCTCTATTACATTCAGAACATGTCACCACGACTTGATCTCATTATCTTCATCTACACAGTGCTTTATGCGCTCGGTGCCCACAAACCGCGGGAACATCAGGAAGTTGAGTATCCGAAAGAGCAAGTGGTTCCTCCAGTACGGATGGCGGCATAGGGGAGAGATGACAGGTATGAACCACTGGCCGCTCACTATACTTCACTCGCTTGCTGCGCTTACGAAGATAATCATCCCACTAATTTTTGTGCGCGTTTTCCCGCAGGAAATAATTGGAGAATACAAACTCTTTTTTCTCTTTGTGTATCTCGCTCCGGAACTCTTCGCCGTTGGAGGTGTTATTAACGGACTTGGCTATTGGAGTGGTGAAAAGGAGAAGAGAGGGCTCATTACGGCGGCGAGTATTACTGTGCTCGTGATGACGTTTTTGGCCATCCCTGTTGTCCTTCTTGGCTACTTCCTTGGATGGTTCCCTTTCTCTAGCAAGGGGCTACTATTCGCATTTATCCTCTATATAGCGGTATCTCTACCGCGAGCTTACCTGGAAGAGCTTCTCATCGTTGTTGGAGAAGTTTGGGTCTCTGCTGGATATCGTTTCATATCTGAACTCCTCCGCGCTGCTACTCTTATCTCAGTTGCTCTTGCGACTGGTGATCTCGCCACCGCACTCATTGCCAGTGCCGTTGTTAGCGCGGTTGAGATCGTGCTCTATCTTCGGAAAGGAATAAAGCGAGAGCTCTGGTGTTTCGCGGAAACCACCACCTCTCATCTTCGCAGGGTCCTGCGGTACGCCTTGCCCCTTAGCATTGCCGGAGTTGCAACCGTTCTCTTTGAGAAGTGTGATCAGTTTTTCCTTTCGCAAAGCCTCTCTGCCCAAGAATTCGCGCTCTATTCTTTGGGGTGTCTGATGATTCCTCCGTTACTGATCCTTGAGCAATCGGTAACTCGCGTGCTTGTGCCAGCCCTTTCATCGGCAAGAAATCTGGAGGACTCACGAGAGAAGCAGGTCTCCCTTTACCGGAGTGGCATCGCGCAACTGCTCTTTTGGATGGTGCCAAGTGCCCTGTTTCTTATCGTTTGTGCTGAGCCGGTGGTAACAGTGCTCTACACAGAGCTTTACGCTGATTCTGCTCCATATCTCCGAGTGTATGCCCTGCTGTATATTTTGCTTGCCTTACCGCTTGATGTGCTTCCTCGAGCTCACGGAAAGAGCCTCTGGCTCACTCGAACCTACCTCATAAGTGGTGCGCTTTCTGTGCTCTTCGTTGCGCTCTTTGGAAGCCTCTTTGGTCCTTTGGGCGCTCTTTCCGGTTTGCTTCTCGTACAAGCTGGAATGCGAGGGTACGGCCTCTATTACGCCGCATCCGTGTTGAAGATTTCACCGGCACTGCTGCTGCCAGTAACTGCTGTCTTTCGAATCGGAGCTGCTTCGGTAGTGGCAGCGGTGGTGGCGGAGCTTTTCCTCTCGTCTGCCTCTCTTTCTCCACTTACTTCTCTTTTGGTTGTCATACCGCTCTTTGGCGCCTCTTTCCTACTCACTTGGGTGCTCTTTCCGGCTCGAGCTCGAGTATGCCTCGGGGAAAAGCACGCCGTCGTTCAAGTAACCCAGTATCTGTCTATGGGTGGGTTAGAACGGATGGTGACTGGCCTCGCGGCCGCTCTGGAAGATGGTGGCCGTTGGGAGAGCCACGTGTTCGTCTACGACACTCTTAATCAAGAAACTTCTGGGGGACTTCAGGAGTATCTTGAGGGAAAAGGGGTGCGGGTAAAATCCGTCACAAAACGTAGCGGATTCTGCGTCAGAACATTACTTTCGCTTAGTGAGTATGTCAGGAACAACCATATTGAGGTTCTTCACAGTCATGATCTCGGAGGACTTCTCTATGCTGCTCTTACGAAGCTTATCTCAATAGAGTCTCCACTTCTCATCCATACACAGCACAGTTTTGTTCACCTCTCTCGCCATAAACGTTATAGATACTATGAACGTTTCTTTACCTTCCTTGCTGATAAAGTCGTGGCAGTCAGTCGCGAGGTTGAAGATACGTACCGTTCCATTGGAGTCCCAAAGAGAAAGTTAGTCACGATAGAGAACGGGGTGAAATTTGAACTCGCAGCTCCCCTTGATGAAGTCGCGACGCGATATCTCCGAGGACTGCTAATCGAGAGTCTCGGGTTGGATGGCGATGCCGCGCAGTTGGTGCAATCGAAGAGCTGGATAGTGTACCTCGGGAGAATCTTTCCCGGAAAAGGCCAAGCGAAGGCTCTGGAAGTGTGGAACGCGCTTCCGGAGACTCTTCGGAAGGATTCCGCACTGCTGTTCGTCGGTCCCCGAACTTCTGAAGACGAATTTCGAAAGCTTCTCGAGTTCCGGAGTGCGTGTGAAGATGCGGATCGGATCTATTTCATCGGAGAGACTCAGTGCCCTGAGCTCTGGTATCAGGCGGCCTCGGTGTCACTCAGCTGTTCCGATTTTGAAGGACATCCTCTTGTTCCTATTGAAGCAATGGGGAATGGAAGTTTATTTGTCGCCTCGGATATCGTTGGCCATCGTTCACTTGTCCAAAGTGCAACTCTCTATGAGGCCGGTAAGGCGGAGAGTGCCGCATCTGCTCTCTCTGGAGTTCTCACTGGACAGATTCGATTTCCTAAGAAGTGGATGACCCGTCGCGAAGTGCTCCTTAAGTCCTTCCAACACCGTTATTCGTTTCTTGCGACTCTCGCTCAATACGAGCAGCTGTATCGCCAAGAGATGGGCGTTGGTAAGCCGTTGCTTTTCCATGCTCCAAATCAACAGGAGGCCTTAGCGTGATGGTCTCGATACCGATGAAGCTTGAGAAAGTGATAGCCAAACGACAATTTCTCCTGGGATATCTCCGACAGGAGCTACTGTTTGCCTTAACAAAAGCGATACGAACGGTAATCCCTTATCCCGCTGGAATTACGGTAGGAGAGGGAACACGAGTTCAGCGGTTACGCTGCCTAAGAGCCGAGGGGCCGCTTGCAAGAATCTCCGTTGGGCGGAAGGGGATAGTCTACGAAAACGCACGTGTGGAGGCGTATGGGGAAGGATCGATCTTCATTGGTGATAACTGCATTCTCGGAGATGTTCGAATCTGCTCTAGAGAGCGAGTGACCTTCGGTAATCGAGTGATAACGAGTTGGAATGTATTTATCCAAGATTACGACTCCCATCCTCTTCTTCCTGAGCTTCGGAAAAGTCAGGTCTTGCGGATGACTGAAGGTCAGGCAAACCAAGGGACCAGTGAAAATTTTTGTCCCAGTGCTCCAATCGTTGTTGGTGATGATGTCTGGATCGGCGCAAACGTTACGATTCTCAAAGGGGCGACTATCGGAGCCGCCTCAACCGTTGCCGCCGGTGCTGTCGTTACTGGGAAAGCTTATCCACCTCGTTCTGTGATAGCGGGGAATCCTGCCAGAGTTGTGAAGGAGCTGCCATGATAGTGCACCTCTTTAACAGTGGGATTGTCAGTGGGCCTGAAAAATTGGTTCTCCCGGCACTGAAGAGTCTTGAGCGAGAAGCAGGGGCTCCTGTTTATGTCATTTTTCTCGAAGAGCAGCGACTAGGAGAGAACGCCACCCGAGCTACAGCTTATGCTCAGGCGCTTGGTCTTCGTGTGAAATCCATAGAAGTTTGTGGTCGGGTGGACATTGAGGCTTCTAAGAGGTTAGCACAGCTACTTGACGAGCTCGCACCAGCGGTGATTCATGCCCATGATGTAAAAGCGACCTCCTACGGGCTTTTAGCTCGGTATTTCAGTGATCATTCGTTCCCGGTTGTGTCGACTCATCATGGGGTAAAAGGACGACCGGATCTTCGTTCCCGCGGGTATGAGTACTTTTACCGCTACTGTTTACTCCCTTTCTGTGATCAAGTTTTTGCTGTTTCTCGGGAAGATGCCGAGACCCTTCGGAGGTGGCCTTTTCTCCGTGGCAAAATATTTCTTCATCTGAATGGGATCGCTGCTCCTAGCTCCTCTCTGCAACGAGATCGTCGACAGGCCCTCGCCGCTTGGGGAGAGCGAGAAAATATTCTTTCTATCGGATGGGTCGGGCGTCTCTCTCCTGAGAAGCGCCCAGAGCTCATGATCGAAATAGCGGATCGACTCCGATCTCTCTCACAACTTAAGCGCATCCCTTGGAAGATTCTTCTGTTTGGGGAGGGGGAGCTTCGGGAGTCGCTTGAGCGCAAGATTCGGGAACTCGGCCTACAGACTCGAGTTGCTCTTAAGGGGTTTCACCCAGATATCGCGTTACAGTATCGAGGGTTCGATGTTGTTGTGAATACTTCAAAGAATGAAGGACTTTCTATCGCGTTGCTTGAGGCTGCATTTGCAGAGCGAGCACTCTGTATCACGATGACTGGAGGAGCGAAGGATCTTGTACCAGCGAAGAGCTTTGGTACTACGGTGTCCACACGGGCCTCGGCGCAGCAGTTTGCTCTTGAATTGGCTCCACTCCTGACCTCGGAGTCCCTTCGGGTTCAACTTGGAAAGGGCGTCGCCAGGAGGGCTGTCAGTCGATTTACCGAGGAAAGGTGGGTTCGAGAGCTATGTGAGGCCTACGAAACATTTTTTTTACTAAGAATTCCAAGCTCCTTACCCTGTTTGGACGGACAGTACAGATGTCTGGAAAAGAGACACTGGCCATCGAAAATGAACGAAGGCAACGAGCTTTTGATGACCTAGCGGGTCTCCATTGCTCAGGTGGTTAGTGCTTCGGAATCAGAAAGGAATAGATCATGCACTTAAAGACATTACTGCTTCTCTTCCTCGCTGTATTGGTTAGTGGCTGTAGCTCGAATACTCCTCAGGAAGCGATCGTTCCAGAGCAGGTATCAGAGCGAATGCTTCAGGAAGAGGTGAATGCTGCTCTTCTGAAGCAAGAAGCGGCGCTGGAAGCTGCGGGATTACGAGCTATCTCTTATACGCCAAGTGATAGCGCGTCAGATCCAACGCTTCACCCTGGAATGGCCATTACCATTAACACCGTTGAAGACGAGGCCCTGAATGGAACCTATGAGGTTCCATTCGAGGGACCTCTGAAACTTCCATACAATGTGCAGATCAACGCGGTTGGCTTATCATTCTCTCAGGTAAAGAAAGAGATACGAATTCAATATGCACCGTTCTTTAAGATAGTTCCCACTATGAACATCTCGCTTTCGAAAAGAGATCAGATGATCGAAGTGCAGGGACTTGTTCAGAAACCAGGGAAAGTGCTGGTATCGGCCTCGGCGAGCTTGGATGAGGTGTTATCGAAAGCGGGAGGATTGCAAACTGAGGGAGATGGAGAGACGAAACGAGCACGTTACGTTCGGGTAATACCGGCGAGTGGCTCAGGATATAGCCTGAGCCTTCAGGAGTACTATGCGGGAGTGACGTCTTTGGATCTCAAGTGGCGTGGTGGTGACCGTATCTTCTTCCAGAGTGAAGAACCGATAGAGTCACAGCCGGGCTCTCTTGAGCGTCCAAAGGTACAACTTCTTGGACAAGTGGTCCAACCGGGAGCGTATCCTTACCGAACCGGAACCAACTTCTTTCATTATCTCGTGTTAGCAGGCGGTCCAACCGAGCGAACCGACTTTACCCGGGTAGAAGTCGTTCGATTGCATGATGGAGAACGTCATTCGAAACGCTATGACCTAACAGAAGATGATGTGGTTCCCCCGGTAGAATCTGGAGACATTGTGATCGTACATGCTCTAAAAAACAACCAGACGATCTCGAATGCCACTGCCGTACTAAATTCACTCGCTACTGCTCTCTTAGCAGCGATAGCGCTTTGAGCCTACTTTAGGGGGGGCTAATGAAGTCATCGTCACTTGCATTTGAAAGATTGGCACCGACGCAAGAAGGCGTGCGTCCAAAAGCTTTCGAAGGTGAGAAACTTGAGTACTTGAAATCCTACATCCGAGAACCACAATTTAAGGTGCTTCTCAATAATATTGTTCGAACTCAGGCAGCACTTAATTTTCGTAGCCTTGCGGTTCTCACTCGACAGGATGAGCAGGAGCAGTCCTTCTTTATTTGCGCTCTTGCATTGGCGTATACCTGCTATTTGCAAAGTCGGGTGCTTATCGTGGAAACCCGGGAGCAGCCAACGGATAGATCTCTCCTGTTCAACTGTATCCTCGGGCAGCACGCTTCTTGTGCACCGAGCTCGAAGAACGAAGCTCGTGAAAATCTCCTTGGAGAGTCGGGGTATATTGATCTCCTAAGCACCGAGAGCTTCTTTGAAGGGGAGCGAGATCTCGCTGATTTTCAGCTCGGAGAGCACATCCGGAGGTGTCAAGAAGACTACGACCTAGTCCTTGTTGATACGGCATGTCTTGAACAGCATAACGAGAACACCGTTCATCCTCTTATTGTTTCGAGATATATCGACCAAAGTATTCTGTTGATTGGAGAGGGAGAGCGAGACTCGCTACAGCTACAACCGATCGTGGAGCGGATTCAGAGAGCTGAGGTTCCGCTGCTCGGGATTGTTGAGGGGGCCGCTGCCTCAAGAACACCCGTACTGAATGAGAGAGGACGGTTTTCTGGCTGGTTAAGAGCCGCGAGAAACTTTCCACAGCTATTTGAACAGAGGCGAAAAAGGAGGGAACGATGAGCGAAGCGAACAGCTACGTACCAGTAACGATTTCCTCGGAGCGCAGTCCGCAGATCCTAAAGTTTCCAGGGCAGCAGTTCAATGCAGGAGTGAGAAACACACCACCTCCGGTGAACGATACTATCTCGCTTCTCGATGTCATGCGCATTGTTCGGCGTAATCTCTTTCTCGGAGCCGTCCTTGTTCCGCTTTTCGGAGTGAGCTTCTTCCTCTTCGCAAAATCGATTACGCCAAGTTACAAATCACCGGCTGTTATTCAGATTCAGTCCTCGTATTTTCGTGCCCCTCTTGTAAACGATATGTTGCCAGAGGAGCATGACCGAGGAGAACTGATGTCCCGGCGGGCAGCGCTCATTCAACTCGCTCTGAGCGATGACTTTCTTATGTCTCTGTATGAGAGATTTCCAGAACTCTATGGAGAAGTTGGATTTACTGAACCCGAGAAGGAACTTCAGGCCCTCCATGCCAAGGACGATCGGGCAAAGGCGTTGGCGCTTTTTGCTCTTAGGGAGAGAATAGAATCGTTCTCGCTTGGCGGAAGCACGCAGCAGCTCTCTGCTGTCGCCTCTCGTCCAGAACTTGCTCAGCAACTAAGCACCGTTCTCGTAGAACGAATTCTCAAAACCCTCCGTGAAGAGCGGGAAGGACTTCTCTTGAACGCCCGCGAAGCCATAGCTCGACATGTGCGGCAACTAGCCGGTGAGCTCAACGCTATCGAGCAGTCAATCAAAAACACCGATGAGCGGGGGCTCTCTCAAGAGCTCGCTCGAGTTAAGGCGGATCTGGAAGCCCTGCTTGTTCACTACACGGAGCGGCATCCGAAAGTTTTTCAACTCAAACAACAGTCGAAGTCTTTAGAGAATCGGCTAAAAGCACTGCAAGCAGCTAGCCTATCTTCTGATGAGAACGATATCCCAAGGAGTGCGGCCGCAAAGGAACCGACCCAGGATGTCTATAATGAGCTTTTGAAAAAGCTGAGCTATTTGCAGATCGCTTTCTCCTTAGAGCAAGAGGAGTCCGGGCAGTACGTGCAGGTTATCGAGTCCCCGAGCTACCCGCTCGTTCCGTTCTTCCCGAATAAGAAGCTCTTCACTCTGCTTGGGCTTATCATAGGCGGAGTGCTCTGGATCGTTTGGGCGACCATCCGGGAAATCTCCCAGTTCTACCCATCTCAGTCCACGGCGGAGTCTCTGGCGGGAGATTCCAATTTGCTCTTCCTCGGAAAATTACCTGAACGGACGGAAGAGATCCTCTTGAGCCTTGATGATGGGAATACTGGTCCACTTCTTCCAGGAAGTAGCGCCATAGCGCTTTGAGGAGGTGACGTGTGAACTCGGAACTCCCA
>JAGRAT010000479.1 GCA_020434495.1 Bdellovibrionales bacterium
CGTAGGACTGTTCTGCGCATGTATCCAGGTAACGAGAAATCGCAGAGAGATCCAATCCAAGTGCCGAGTAAGTGCCACCGCCACTCGCTGCAGAAGTCATTACGTTTTTAGTAATGTTCCAGAAAGTTGACACCGAAGTGTCGCTTTGTGGTTCTTTAATAGCCGCTTCAAAAAATTCAAAGTACTGCTCTGAATGAAGGAATATAGTTAGTCCCTTCGGCGGAAGGGAGGATTCGACTAATCCCGCTCTATTGAAGCGTCCGATTCGAATCTCTGGCGCGAGTAAGCGGCAAACTTTCTCTCGCCATTCTGCAAAGGTGAAAACGGATACTCCCTCGATATCTATAGCGTCTAAAGTATGTTTAATGAATTCGCCAAGAACCTCGTTTCGAACAATGACAGCGCAGTCCTCTGCCCCAAACTCTGAATTGTTCTCGTGAAGGAGCCATGCAAGGCGGTGAAGTGCAACGGTAGTCTTCCCCGATCCAGCGATGCCCTGAATGAGAACAGCCGTTTTTGCATCTTCAGTGATAGTTCGAAATTGATCCGGAGTGATAAGGGGCAAAACGCTCCGAATCCCTCCTTTCCCAGAAGCGCGCATACTGGAGCGCGTCCAGTCACCGTTCACGAGCGAGAATGTGCCGAACCTAGTAGTAACGCTTTTTAGAATACCATCTTCGATACGGACTGGGTGCCGGAGGACGATGGTTCCTTCTCGTTCAGTCCCCTGTATCTCCTCGCAGAACTCTTCGCCCTCTTGGTACTCGTAGTAAAGCTTCGCCAATGGAGACTTTCTCCAGTCAATTATTCTGCAATCCGGATTCGAAGCATGACCAATCTTATACTCGACGGTTTTTGTTCGACCTCGATCCTCCTCTTCCACTACGAATCGAGCAAAATACGGCTTCTCGAGTAGCCGAGTTAGGCTCTTCGCTTCTCCCGAGTGGTTCTGCTTTAGTGCGTGAGACACGGCTTCGTCCGAAGCGAGCATCTGTTTGTCCTCATCTCTGGTTGCGGCAACGAGTTCAGCGGTGAGCTCTCTTGAGCGGAAGTCCTCAGCCTTAAGCAGTTCCCCTCGACTCTCGAGCTGAGTCTGAAGCGAGGCGAGAGTCCTTTCGAGAATCTCCTCCTCAGTTCTAAGCAGGGCGAGCTCTTCTTCGCTAAGAGAAGTAGGGGAGTTTGCCGCATCCGACTCTAAAACAATGTTTACTTGTTCTGCTGCTTTGTTTGGCATAAGCGAAAACCAATGAAAATACGCACTTAGAGTAGAGAATGCAATTCCGGGAGGGAAATAAATGGAGTCTTTCGGAGTCGTGTATTTTTCGGTTAGCTCATGTGGAAGCTATCTGCGGTTTGTTCCTTCGTTTGGTTCCTTGGGGTTCTATTTAAATGGGAAATTTCAACAGCTTAGCTGTTGCACCAACCTTCGAGACTGTAATACGTTTCGAGGGCGGTTCTCACACTGCGCACATCATCTCTAGGACGAAAAGATGCCCGTTAAGAACGAAGAACGACAACAGAAGAGCGAGAAGCTTTGCGCCCGCTTGCAAGACAAGTTGGGGAACTATCTGCTCTCGAGTACGACCTCATTAGGGGACTGTGAAGTAACTATTGCACCGAGCTCGGTTCCCGAGTTCTTTCGACTGCTAAAGCTGGATAGCGAACTCGCGTTTAATATTTTCATCGATGTTACAGCGGTTGATTGGATGGACAGTCGCGATGATCGATTTGAAGTAGTTTATCACCTCTTAAGTGTTCCCTCGTTAGACCGCATACGCGTTAAGGTGAACCTTCCTGAAACAGCCCCGAAGATCTCTTCCGTCGGCGAGCTTTGGTCGGGAGCCTTGTTCTTGGAGAGAGAGGTGTACGATATGTATGGTATCGAATTTGAAGGCCATCCTGATCTTCGGCGCATTCTCATGTATGACGAGTTTGTCGGACACCCGCTTCGGAAGGATTATCCCATTCAAGGCAAACAGCCGCGCATCCCGTTGCGTCATCCTGAAGTCGAGAATACTGCTCGGCACATGAAACGAAGTGAGTTGGTGCAGATTGGAGGGAGCAGATAGCGAGTAAGTAAGACTCGAGTCTCCAGGTTTGAGCGGATAACGATATGAGTGAACTTTTAAATGTTGATTACGGGTTTGGAGGGGTAACAACCCACATGCGTCCTCGCAAAGAAGGCGATGATCTGCACTCCGAGACCATGATTCTGAATCTTGGTCCGGCTCACCCAGCAACGCACGGAACGGTGCGTGTGGTTGCAGAGCTTTCGGGGGAAAAGATTCTCGATGCCGATGTGGAGTTGGGCTATCTCCATCGTGGATTTGAGAAGATGTGCGAAACGGTTGATTACAACCAGGTCATGCCATACGCCGATCGACTGAATTACGTCTCCCCGATCATCAATAATGTCGGGTGGTGTTTGACGGTTGAGAAGTTGCTCGGAATTGAAGTTCCAAAGCGCGCGCAGTACATCCGAGTGGTTATGTCAGAGCTTTCCCGGATGTGTGATCACCTTACCTGCCTTGGGGCATCGGCGATGGAGCTTGGAGCGTTCACCGTCATGCTTTACATGATGCAAGCTCGTGAATATTT
>JAGRAT010000480.1 GCA_020434495.1 Bdellovibrionales bacterium
CTCTTTCAACAAGAGCTCAACCTTATCGTGCAGATCAGGAGTGGTTCGAATATCCCAGAGCAGGCGGACGTGGGAGGGAACGGCATTAGATGATGATTCAGAAGAGTTCATCGCCGTCAGAGTCACCGCCGGCAGGCCAAGCTTCTCATGTTGAAATCGCATCAACCAATCAGCTTTAAGAGCATCAACACGCTTTATTGCTTCCACAGCAATCTCTGGAGCATTAGTTGTTTTACCGGCTGCCTGCGCTGCGTGACACGCAACTCCTTCAACGTTTAGCTCAAAATGGCGCACCCCTCGGTTGCCGAGTTCGATATATTGAAAGCTCGTTGGTTCGCCAACAATGCAAATCACATCGTCGTATTTTCCGTGCCACTCACTGGAGAAATACTGCACGTACTCATCCGAGCCACGGCCAGAAACTTCCTCCTCTGTAACAAAGCAGAAAAAGAGATCCACCGGAGGTACAGTGTCGTGGTACTTCTCGGCTACTTCCATGAAAGCTGCAAGCGCCGCCTTCATATCGCTAGAACCAAGCCCGTATAATTTTCCATCCTCAACAACGCCAGCTCCGGGCCCAGAAGGTGGATGCTTCCAGAGGGAGAGTTCCCCCGCGGCAACTGTATCAGTATGACCATTAAAAATGACTGCCCGCGAGCTATCCCTACCTGGGATTCTGCACTGCGTATTCCAGCCACGCATCTCCGTCTCAATTCCCTTACCCTTCAGGTAATCGAAGATCCAACGCGCAACCTCTTCCTCATTGTAGGAGACTGATGGAATCTGAACGAGCTTTTGTAACTTCTCTATGATGTTCAAACCGATGCCTCCTCGTGCCCACCAAGCACACGAGCAGCTTCCCGTGCCGTGAGCTCTCGTGCTGACTGAAAAGTTGCGAGCCGATTCTCAATCTTCATGGAGGCCTCCCCTACCATCTGCTTCAGTCGCTCCAAAGACGCAGCGATACTTTCCGGAGCGGCACCACCACGATGCTTCCTTCGTGAAATCGCTTCTTTTGGTTGAAGCACCTTCTTTAGGTCCTCTTCATCAATCTGTAACGACACATCGAATTCAGAGGCAAAGTGTTGAAGCCTATCAAGACGAAGCTTTTCTAACGAAAGCCCTTTCTCCATCAACTCATCGACGGCCTTCCCAACAATCTTATAGACCAGTCGATAGGGCTGCCCAGTTGTTTGCGAAACGAAATCTGCAACGTCGGTGGTAAGCGAGTAGTTGGCACGGACAAGCTCTTCCATTCGCTCCCGATTAAATTTCCCACTCTTTAAAACGTCCTGTAGCACCTTTAAGCCAGAGGTGAATTTACGCATTCCAAGCTCAACATATTCCTTGAGCTCTCGAGAATCTCTGTTATATCCAGCTGGAAGACCAGAGAGGAGCTCAAATCCAGCAACCATCGCTCCACCGAGCTGATTCCCAGAAGCTCGTAACAGCTCAAGGGCATCTGGGTTTCGTTTCTGCGCCATCACCGAGCTCCCGGTAATGGGGTGGAGCCGCTGCGCGACATCATCACCGAGTTCGAAGTAGCCGTACTCAAAAGTAGCATACTGTAAGGTATCGGTAGCTATCTTCGAGAGCTCAATCGCACCGAGGGACAGAATCTGCAGCAGTTCATACTGGAAGACCCCGCGGTGGCCGATGGCATCAAGGGGGATCTCCCAAACATCAGCAAAGCCGAGAAGAGAGGCGGTGTAGTCTCGGTCTATCGGCCAAGAGGTCCCGAATGATTCAACCGAGCCAAGCGGACACCGGTCATACCGTTCAAGAAGACCACATAGTGCTTGGTGAACTCTGAGAAATCCCCCAAAAAAGGAAAGTGCCCAGTGTGCTACCGTAGTTGGCTTTCCAGGCTGCATATGAGTGTATCCCGGCATTACCCAATCTGCGTGCTTCTCCGCAACATCCAACAACTGAGCGGCGACCTTCTCCACCTGTTTCGCAAGTCGACACACCTCTTCTCGTAAAAAGATAAGTTCCGTGACCATTACCTGATCGTTTCGACTTCTTGCTGTGTGCGCAGAGAGCCCAGAGCGTTCCCCCGCTCGCTCAACTATCTCCTTCTCAAGAGTAAGCTGTGCACCTCGAGACGGATCAATCACGAACTCTCCTTCTTCAAAGGAACGTTCGATCTCAGCTAAAGCCTGCAGAATGTCCGCAGCACATTTCTTCGGAATAATCTTCGACTTATGCAACATGAGGACATGCGCTTTGGTCCCCCAAATGTCCGCCCCAACCATTTTCAGGTCGAGCTGCATCTGCTGAGGTGAAACGACAAAATTTGAAACCGTTTTACTGACCAAAATATCTCCTTATGAGCCTAAGCGGTGGAAAAGCGCTGCTCCCATTCCGTGAATTTTTGAAAACCCTGCGGCCTCTGTTCCATTCCAGAGGGAACTCTCTTCGCCATAGAGCGACCCAGAAGATAGCACAGAAGCCTCGGCACGTACCCCACTAATCTGGCAGTGCCCCTTCTGGTATACCAACCGTGCTTCACCGGTAACACGCCGCTGAGAAGAGGTAATAAACGCTTCCCAGTCTCTCATAAGAGGATCATACCACCGTGCTTCATGGAGATAAC
>JAGRAT010000481.1 GCA_020434495.1 Bdellovibrionales bacterium
ACTATTCAGCCGTTATCTAGTAGCGGCCTCAGCTTCTCTAACTATCGCTATTCTCTTCATTGTCTATTATGCAATTCCGTACTCATCAACCGCCCAGGTCTCTTCTCGGGTATTCTTCCTCTCACAGTTGGGGAACACCTTGGAGATTCTTCTATCGATGTTTCTTGTTCCTTACCGAACAGCCTTGCTTCACTCTCTTCCTTGGTACGGAGATCCATTTTCCTGGCAGGTGATGGCTGGCGGACTATTGCTCCTCGCTCTTATAGCCCTCGCTTGGAGAAAGAGAACTTCATCATTAGGCATCTTGCTCGGAGGGTTTATTCTGCTACTCATTCCCACCAATAGTATTTTCCCTAAAGACCAGGTCGTAGTGGAGTGGCGCTTTTACCCTGCTATGGTGTTTTTCGCTCTTCTTTGGGGTGTGGCTGCGAGACGGCTCTACCGTAGCGGAACTCAAACTCTCTTCGTACGGTTAGGCTTTTGTCTCCTGCTCCTTGGTTATGGTGCACTCGCTTCCTGGCAGGTTTATGAGTATCGCTCTATAGAGACTGCCTACCGCGATGTTCTCAAGCTATATCCAGAGAGTTTATTTGCACTCAATGATCTTGGAAATCACTATTTCCGCCAAGGCGATTATCAGCAATCAGAGGAGCTTCTTAGGCGAGCCATCATTATTGCTCCAGGGAACACAAAAGTACGCCGAAATCTCCACCGAGTTTTGGAGCACAATCATCCCCAATAGTCTTAAGCATTCAATTGCTGAGATAGGTTATTAAATATCTAGCAAAGCAATCACGTTGAGAAGCAAATGTGGTTTCCACCGTGTAGGAACCTCGAAACTGCACCCGTTTCCGTTTTCGATTGTAGGTGAATTTTCCTTTTAACTGTTCAGAGACGAATGAAATGGTGGGGGAAAGCTCCGCGAGGCCGTCCCCTCGATATCGACCATTTTTTCTTAACTTTCCTGTGATAGAGGAGAAAGATTGTACGGTCACCTCCCTCCTCACAACGGATGCAGTAAGAGTGCTTCCAACTATTACCCCGGTGTTCAGTAAATTGCAGTCACCTTGCAGTTCCTGTAGCACCCCACCAACTTGATAACTTCCCGCGATAATTTGAGGTCTAATTTTGCCGGTTTGAGCATTGCCAGTTTGGGCATAGCCGACGCTAGAAGAGAGCACCAAGGAAAGGAGAAGAGGCACCACGCAATAGCGCGGAGCGGAATAGAGGGTCACGGTTCGTTTCATGCAGCGAAGCTTAACAGCTCCCAAGAATTCTGCCCAACAATTCGAGGATATTTCTACTTCGGCAACCTTCTCATGTTAGCTAAGGAACCCGTAACAAAGGTTCTAGCCAAGAGACTTTTTCGCCCCTTCAAGATACTTGAGAAACTGCTCTTCGAGGGCGTATGCAGGTTTCCACAAAAGCTCGGCTCGAAGAGCATTTCCATGCTCTAGCTCCCACTCTCTCGCCTCAGGAGGAATCTCAACAATGAGCTCGCTTAACGGCTTTAAGGCGTTAAATTCATACGGATGGCTCTCTTCAACTCGTTTTACAACCTCTGAGAGTGGTATGTTTCGAGCAAAGAGATTACTCGCAAGTTTGCTTGCCGCTTCGGCATCCTCTAGTCCTCGAGAGAGCTTACGAAGGCGCTTCTTCACTGAAGAGATCTTATCGTCAAGCATTGAACGATGATCGAGAAGCGCTTCTAGCTCAATCTGTAGTGCTACGGGAAACTGTTTCCCTTCCTCTCTCACTAGAGCAATTAACCGTTCGCGGTAAACTTTGCTGAAGTAAAATGCAAAGAGGAATATTCCATGGGCTTCGTCTTCTCGAAGAGTTACGATACGTGACAACATTTCGATTAGGCCCAATCGAGTCAGTAAAAACGGGGAACGACTGGACCGATTGAGCTTCTTCACATACCCGTTTTCTATTAGCGATTGAATTTGTCGCGTGAGTTGGGTGGTTTGAATCTGGCTTGCACTATAGGGACGCCCCCATTCACTCCACTGGCAAAAGAGCTCAAAGTAAAAACGGAGATCACGCTGTCGAAATCCTCGCTCTCGAAACGATGCGTGGGAAGCTACAAAGGCACTCGAGAGAAGCACCTGATGTAATGCAGCATAAGAGCTCATAGGTTACATTGTAAGTTATTTTTTAGTATCCTGATAGAATATATCTATTTGTATTTACTACTTTATATATATCTCTTGCTCACCAGGTTAAATCGTAACTTTCTTTTATCTGACTTTCGCCACCCTCCGCTCCACAATGGATTGTAGAAACAAAGTTCTTACGGAGGACAAATATGAAAGTAATACGAAGACTCACAACCCGAATATCCAGCAGCTTCGATTGGATTGTCCGACAGGTGGAGAATCACGAAGCACTCATTAACTGCTCTATCCAGGAAGTCGCCCACTACGCGGCTCAGGCAAAGGTACAGCTAAAGCGAGTCGAAAAGGACGGTCAGCAGCTGAAATCTCGCATTCGTGAGCTCAAAGAAAGCGCAGTTACCTGGCAAGAACGGGCTAAGGAAAGCAAGGAAAAAGACAAGGAAAAGGCTATCGAGTGTTTAAAAAAAAAAAA
>JAGRAT010000482.1 GCA_020434495.1 Bdellovibrionales bacterium
GTGCTCTATCCAGCTGAGCTACTGGTGCAAAAAAATCTGTCAGCACCTTAATCGGTTTACTTCTACCAATCCAGCCTTCTAAGCTTCACGGCAACACCGACCATCCCCAGCTGCGTGCAGAGCCTCTGGCTCGAAACGCTCCCCAAACGGGACTACTCAGCGAAGGCGGGTGCTCTATCCAGCTGAGCTACTGGTGCAAAAAATCATATTGGGGGACATTTGCTTCTCCCAAGAGCCCTTTTGTGTCGCACAGGAGCGCCTCAGAGGCAAATAAACTTGATTTTAGGGTGAAAAACTTCATTTTTGACGCGCTTTTACGAATAACTCTTAGTACTTAAGACCAGATTCGAGGCGACGGAGGCTCCCTATCTTTTCATAACAAATAGGACAATTAGCGTATTCAGGTTGAGTACATGCAAAAGGAGGATCTCCCCTCGCTGGGCAATAGCGATCAGCTGAGCGGAGGGAGGCTAAACACTAATGGCAGTGGCGAGTAAGAAAAAGAAGATCTTTGATAAACGCTACGAGATTCTGTCCATCGTTGGCAGAGGGGCCCGAAGTGTTGTTTATCACGCGCGATACATCGATGGCGAACGTGAAGAAGTTGCACTAAAAGTACTCCTCGATAAACGAGAAGGAGTTACACCAAGCGATCTCTTGCGAAAAGAGGCGCTTGCGATGGTTTCTTCGCGCCATAAGTACGTCATTCGGCTGGATGACTTCCACTCACTTGGAGATCTCTGCTACCTGACAATGGAGCTCGCTCGCGGTGGCGACCTTCGACAGTACCTGAAGAAGAAGAACGGAAAGCTCTCAGCAACTCAAACTGAACTCTTTCTCCTGCAAGCTGGAGAGGCTCTTGATTTTATTCATAAGGCTGGAATTCTTCACCGGGATCTCAAGCCAGAGAATATCCTGGTTGTAGACGATCAGAATATTCGTATCGGCGACTTTGGAGTTGCAATCCTTCCTGGCGAGAAGTCGTCTCTTGAAGAGCTTCGACGAGGAGTTGGTACACTTGAATACCTCTGTCCAGAAGCTCTCGAAGGAGCTGCCTATGACAAGCGATCAGATCTGTACGCACTTGGAGTAACTTTTTACGAGCTCCTAAGTGGCACTCACCCATTTTCTGATGCTACCCTAGCTGAGCAGGTCGATGCCCGAAGACCGGGCAACTATACTCCGATTGCGGATTTGCAACCGGATGCCCCTGCTCACCTCCTTAGCGCGATCTCTCGCTTAATGTCTTTCAAACCCGAATCTCGTTTTCAAAGTGCGAGAGAACTTATTCAGGCACTAGTGTCATTTGATGTTAGTGGGCTAGACGGGGAGGCCCCCTCAGCTGAATCGGCAACTACTCAAGTAAAACCTACCCCAACTGCGGTAGAGGTAGCGCCACAAAAAGCTGCTCCAGAGAAAGCTGCTCCAGAAAAGATTGCAAATATTGCTCCTCTGAAAGAACCAGAACCAGTAGCAAAAGCGGTACCACCCCCTCCTCCGTCGCCGATTGAACCCAAGGAGCCGGAAGCACAGAATCAAAATGAAGAAGATAGTACCTCCCCTCAACCGGAAGAATCCGACACCACAGATCAACCAAGGCGAAATAGAAGACGCAGAAGAAGAAAGCGCCCGGGAGCGGACTCCACGGTTGAAGCATATTCATCGGACGAAGACGAGGAAGACTCCTCCACCGAAATGGAGGAACCTCGAGTAGCAATCAATGAGGGGCTAGAAGACGAATCCCCAACCAAAACGGAAAAACGCCCACCAATTGACGAAGAGCAGATACCGCGAAATCAAAGTTCTGAAGAGCAAGACAGCAAAGAGCCAACATCTGAACCTACTCCTACCCGTTTACAAACGCAGGAACCTTCAGTTACCGAAACGGTAGTTTCCAAAACTCCACTTAACCAAGCTCCACAGATGGAGCAGTTCAGTTCTCAAGCAGAACAGGAAGAACCTGTTGTGGAGACCTATCAACCGAAAGGCTCCTCCCTTGCTGCCCAAGCATATTATGGGGGCCAAGGGTACTCGGGTGGAGCTGCCCCCGAACATCAACCGTATCAGACCACTTCGAACCAGCCGCCGGTGGAGCCTCAAGAAGCAGAGGAAGAAACGGATCAGATACAACCTCGCCAGAGAAGCGGAAAGAAAAAGAAATCGCGAAAGAGCGGCTCCTATTTTCAGGATGGACCGAAAAGTAACCCACGGTCTCGCTTTATCGTAGCGGCAGTACTTGGAGTTGGACTCCTATACATTACATCCACATATTTTGGAGGAAGCAGCGATACACCACCTACCCTTCCACCAGAACTCGTTCAACAACCAGATACCCCAAGTGCCGTGGAAGGTAGTACCACGAGCTCAACTTCCACACAGACAGCACAGCAGCCTGTTTCAAGTGAAGATACCCTATTTGGTAAGCCAGCAAACTCACCAAAATCGTTCCCACTTATTCCGGCAGGAGTCTACTCTGGACAGATTACCTTTTCACGCTCCAAAGAAACCGTCCCTTTCTCCTTAATTTCACTTCAATCCTCACAGCAACTCATTATGGCAGTTGGAATACATGGATTTGA
>JAGRAT010000483.1 GCA_020434495.1 Bdellovibrionales bacterium
ATTAATGTTAACGAGCTGCGGAGCCAGCGAGGAGTAAGGATGAAGATTTGGTTCGGCTTGCTGGTTCTCATTTTTCCTGTAGTCGCCGTTGCTCAGTCGGCGAATTTGCCCTGGTGCCCGGGGTTCGCGCCACCTCCACCGGCTGACACCCTCCCAAGCACAGATTACTCGACTTCCGGCGGGACCTCTGACTCGTCGCTGTCCTGTCCTTGCCTCGGAGTGCCCGAAGCGAAACCTTGCGTTGCCGTAACTTCCCAATGTGTCGTTAAGGGGACTGATAGCTCCTTTGGGACCGGTTCGTTAACGTACCACCAGAAAATTTGCGAGATGACGAACGATGGTTCATGCGTCATCAAAGATGTCACAAAAAAAGCCGACGTCCCGTATCTCATGTGTGACCGTGATGAAGAAGGGGGCTGCTATGGAAGGCTTGTATTCCGCCCTTATCGTCTACAATGCTAGGGAATGCCAGCTTTGTAAAAAATGGATGGGTGATGGGTCACCTGCAGCCAAAGACTGTTACGACCCGAAGAGCGGAGAAAACACGACAGGATACGGCGCCCCGGAGGGTGCGGTGCCTCCAGAGTGTGAAGATCTGTCTATCCCCGGAGAAGCCGGCATCGAAGTAGTAAACAAATGTAAGCCCAGGGGAACTCAGGGGACAGAATCAAAAGATTTTGCCCCGGAATCCTCGAGGTGTGAGGGCGGATGCGGCTATTACAATCTTGATCCTAACAACGCTTGTCATCGAGTTGAGTCCCAACCTATTAGCGGTTCCTGTAACGACCCAACTTAACCTGATTTCGGTGATCCTTAAGTGGAGAAGCTAGGCCCTCTGGAGTTCCAGTAAAGACTTGGACTACCGCCGCAAAAGGGCATAAAAAAGTGCTTCATTTTCTATATGAACTTGTCCGGAGCTAGTGATTGTGAGGCCTGCTTCCTCGAGAACTTTTGCAATTGCCTCATACCGAGAAAGGAAGGACACGTGAGGAACGATCGTCTTATATTGTGATTTAAAGGGCCCATCAGGTGTCTCGTATCTTGCTTGCGTGAGAACTTGGCTCAACACTCCGTAAAGCCATCCTTTGCCACGAGTATCAAGGCAGTATGCTCCACCTCCGGAATTCCCAAAAGCCGCGTCAGCACTCGTTATCACTCGATCAATGCGAGATTTCGTATCTCGAAGCCTCTCGATTGTTCCAAAAGTGATGAGTGGGCCAAATCCCCCTGGGGCACCGCAAACCGCAATAGCGTCAAGCTCTTCTACCTTATCGGCCAGTGAGGGCGGAGCGATGCTTGCGCAGGCCAATGACTGCGGAGACACAGAACTTGGCAGGTTAACGGCAAGGAGGCTTAGATCGGCACGAACGTCTCGTCGGATTTCATATGCCTCTAGGGAAAGTCTCTCGTGGGCATTTGCGCTAATGTAGATTTTGCTCTTGTCTGACTGAATCGTCCGAATGACATGTCGTGCTGTTAGTATCAGCGCCGTAGGTCCTTCGTTTCCTCTTGCCGGCGCTGGAAAGCACCCTATGACCGTGCCGGTAGCACTGGTGTTTGCCAGATCCGCATCACTGTCGGAGAATATTCTTACCGTAGGAGCGAGAATTGTTTCCTGCATCCGTGTTTTAGCACCAGCATCAAAGGCAGTTCCTGTTAGAAGAAAAATAGAGGGATTGGCCAGACTCTTTTCTTCTCTTTCATTGGGCCGAGCCTGCGCGTGCTCTTTAACGATATCCGGTTTTTCGGATCTTTGGCCTTCCAAGGTGAACGTTTGATTCGACCTTTCAAGCTCTTTTACTCTTGAAGTGAGTTTTTCAATTTGCTCTCCAAGTTCAGCACGAAGCGAAGCTGTTGCTTTAGCAATGGCTTCTTCCCGGAGTTCTTCTTGGTGATTGAGAAGGGTTGTAGTTTCCTCTTTTCGGAGATCTCTTCCGCATCCAGAGAGAGCTGGAAGCACCAAAGCTCCTAGCGTCAGGGTCACGGATTTTCTAGCCGAGGATGCTTGAGGAGAGTTGCTGGGTATCAAAGTGCGTATCTCAAGTTCGGGTTAGAGACTCTCCTGCCATGTATGCCCAGCGAGAGTCTCAATACATGCAAGTAAGTTGCATTTAAAATTGTATAGCGAATAGGAAGCTAGTCAATCACGAGTAGAGGTTTTTACGATGAATGTCCCGTTCGGAGTAGAGTTTGATACTTTGTAGGCTACTTAACCGGGATTGCAGCTGCCAACAATGGTTTCTCTAGCAAAATGTATAAAAATTGAATTGCATAATGGAGGAATGGCGAAATGACTATTTATAGCTCTCGCCATTTGAAATGATTCTGCTTTCGCTCCTGAACTTCTGTATGCCCAGCTCGCAAAGCTTCAAACTGCTCTTTTGAGAGATAGACCACAAAGCTAGCGCCCCTCAAGTAGGTTTCGAGGCCCGGATAGTCGATCGGCGGTTCAACATACTCAAACTGACCCTGGTCCAGCATCGTAATTTCACCGGTAAGCTGTAATTCCTCTTCTGCTAAAGCTCGGAGAGCGCTTTGCTTGAAGGATTCCCCTGGTTTTTGCTTTTCCCA
>JAGRAT010000484.1 GCA_020434495.1 Bdellovibrionales bacterium
GCAGAGTCTTCTTGCAGAAGAGGATCTCGACTTGGATGACCGATTGACCATAGAGGACCTCCGTCACGCCTCAGCCGGGTTCATGCAGAAGCTACATGGAAAGCACGGACTAGTTTCGCTCGCCCTAGAAGAGGGAGAAGATGGAACTTTCCAAGGTGTGCCGTTTGTGGTGCCTGGTGGTCGATTCAATGAAATGTACGGCTGGGATAGCTACTTTATCTCGCTCGGGCTGCTTGAGGATGGTAAGGCAGATCTCGCAAAGTCGATGAAGGATAACTTCATCTATCAGTTGACTCACTATGGAAAGATTCTGAACGCAAATCGAAGTTATTACTTTAACCGATCGCAGCCGCCGTTCACTTCTTCGCTCATTCTTGAAGTTTATGAAGCCCTTCCGAGAAGTCCCGAGAATCTTGCCTGGTTGCAGCGTGGGCTTGAGGCAGCCATGAACGAATATCACGAAGTGTGGATGGCCGCACCGAGACTTGGCCCCACGGGGCTCAGTCATTACGGAGGAGAAAGTGTCGGAGAGCCTATTGAAACAGAGGAAGGGCATTTCGACTGGTTATACGATGAGCTTGCTGCCGAACGTGGCATTTCAGTTGATGAACTTCGAGAGCAGTATGCAAAGGGCACACTTGTAGTTCCGGAGCTCGATAATTTTTTTCGGCATGACTGCGCTGTAAGGGAGTCTGGTCACGACACTACTTCACGGTGGAGAGTTGATGGAGTTGATAGGTGTGCTGATTTCGCCCCAGTTGATCTCAACAGCTTGCTCTACAAAACTGAAATGGATTTCGCGACGGCACTTGAGGAGCATTTTGGTGGTTCTTTTGTTCGCTCAGATGGCAAGGTCGAAGCGGCTTCCGATTGGCTTGAGCGAGCAGCGAAGAGAAAGACCATCATGATGGAGCTGCTTTGGGATGAAGCCGAAGGGTGCTTTTTTGACTTTGATACCAAGGCGCAAGTTCGACATCCTTACATGAGTGCGACCGCGCTGTATCCACTTTGGGCCTCTCGTCCAGATGATATGCTCGGCGGGATTCTCAATGAGAAGCAGGCGTCTCGCTTGGTCGCCCGAGTGCTACCAGAGCTTGAGGTTGCTGGTGGGCTTTGCTCAACTTCGGAAGCTTCTGTTCTGAACGCCGGAGTTGCTCCGGGTGATAGGCAGTGGGATTTTCCCCAAGGGTGGGCACCGCATCAGCTGATTGCCTGGAAAGGATTGGCCCAATATGGCATGAACAGTGATGCGGAACGACTCGCTTATAGGTGGATGTACACTATTGCATCAAATATTGTGAAGTATAACGGAACTGTTCCGGAAAAGTATGATGTTGTTAATCGCACTCATGCGGTGATGAGTGAGTATGGAAATGTAGGGACCGATTTCCGATATATCACTCGAGAGGGATTTGGATGGATGAATGCCTCCTTCCAGATAGGAAAGCGGTACATCGGAGAAAAGAAGGCGCTTCTCAATCGGCTGGTGGAGCCGGAGCTGCTCTCCTAACTCAAAAGAGGAATAGGTCACGTTACATCTACTTTTTCGCGCCCAGGGATCTCGGCAATTCTCCGCGGACATTTTCGTTGTAAGCATTGTCGAGCTCTTTCATCAGAGCTTCGTACTGTGGGGCTGCTCCGTCTCGCGGTGCTTGAACGATAACTCGGTAGAGCAGGTCCCCCTTAATGCCGTTTTTCATTACCGGTCCCTGGTTCTTAAGCGGAATGAGGAGTCCAGTTTGCGATCTCGGTGGCACTTTCAGCACTACCGGATCGGTGAGAGTCGGAGCTTCAACCGTTGCTCCGTGGTAAGCTTCAGCCAAAGTTACTGGTAGGCTTACAATAAGTCCGTTCTTTACCATTTCGAGGTACGGGTGTTCACTTACCTGTACGACACACACGAGCTCTTGGCCTTTAAGTTTCTCGCTGCGCATCCTTACCGTGGAACCTGAGGTTACCCCAGAGGGGATGCGGACCGAGATCTTCATTGGCTTAAATCCATTAGGAATCTCAAGAGTTTTCTTTGTCCCGAAGATCGCCTCTTCAATGCTGACTGAGACTTCAATGATAGATACGCTTCGAAGCTGGACTTCTTTCCCTCTGTCCTCTGTTTGGGTGCCTGTTGGTTGTCGTTTAGAAAAAAGTTTTGGAATCGGAGTGGTAAATACCCGCTTAAGGTTTTCAGTCCAAAGTTTCGGATGAGTTGATTCAGAACCTGGTTGTACTGCTCTTCTTTGTCGAGAAGAGGATTCGTCTTTTTGGTTTGTTGAGGCCCCTTGAGATTTTTGAAAGTTTTTGGACTGTTCCTGAAATCGCCGTCTCATCTCATCAGCGTAAGCGCGGTGCCCTCGTGCTCCCGCTTTGATAGTGTCCGCATTGAGTTTGAGGTCGTGCTGTTTCCGTTTCTCAGCATTCATGAGGATCTGATAGGCTTCAGCAATCAGCTTAAACTTATCCGAGGAATCTTTTCCTGGATTTACGTCGGGGTGATAGCGGCGAGCGAGAATCCGATAGGCACGGCGAATCTCTTGTTCGGAGGCGGAGGACTGAATTCCCAGAA
>JAGRAT010000485.1 GCA_020434495.1 Bdellovibrionales bacterium
TTAGAGAAGATTCACTCAATTCAAGTTGAGAGCTATAAAAAAAAGGAACAAGAACTTCTCTATCCCGTGCTTGATAATTCCGGCGTCTACGCTTCAGGGATTAACCTCCAAGCTTATCCAACACCTGGTGATCCAACTCCTTTGCTTAAGTCCGGACTCACTCCGTATGAGCTAACTACTCGATACAGGTTCATCCAGGACCAAATTGAGGAGAGAAAGGATTTCACTTACGTTGAAAGGGCTAGAATCTATATTCAAGACTTGGGCTCATACCCGCTACTTTGCGATGGAGATTTTAAGTTTCTGCCAGGTCCATTTGGTTGTGGGGATTTTCAGTTCTTGTTTGACCTTTCAGGCTTTTTGGGAAAGCTCAATAAGTTTGGCCGTGTGAAATCTGTTAACGGACTAGCCATAGAGGCGAACCGTGATGTCATAGATAAACTAGCAAGTATGTCAGTGGCTGATGAAGAGCGAAGTGATGCTTCCACTCTCTTCCTTGAGCGATTCTATCCAAGTGTTGATAACAATGGGGGAATTCCTCATGCCATTTGAGAAAGAGCACTCAAAAATCAGAGAACAGATAATTAAACCCGCACTAGAGCGAGAGTACGGTCCAGCGTTTGCGCCGAAAGTAAACTCTCTTGCTCTTGCTACTTGGAATGATAGAGAGGCAAGAGAACAAGTGGCGTTTCACCTCGCAAGAAAGCATGCTCGGGGATTTAGACGGTGTATTCCATTTTCTGATCTTAAATACATGTTGGAAGGATCAAAGCTTACAAAGCTTGCTGAAAAAGCGAAAAAAGACCTCGCTAAAGAAAGCATCCGATTTGATAAATTCACTGCACAGTTTTTGCTTGATCGAAATGTTAATCAGGTCAGAAGTCTTGTTTACACTGAACTAAAACAAGCTGGCCTCTTAGAACGAGACAGAACAGATGGTTTGCTTCTAAATTCGGAAAACGCAAAAAAAGAAATGAAAGAGTTTGCAACCGACAAAAAGCTAGAAGCAAAAGCTAAGGTCTTTAAATTCGAAAGGTAGTAATGAACGAAGAACTTATAGTTACTGGATTCTATAAAAGGAGCTACTGCGCTGTTGCAACACTTCAAGGAGTAGTGGTGGAGAGTTCACATCCTCTTACCTGCACCTATAGGGAAGGGGACTTAAGCGTTGAGCTTAGAAAACACTTAGATCACGACTACACGATAAGAGAAAAACTCTATGTCGATGTTCCTGAAGACTTAAAGTGGGACAATTCAGAGATAAAGATTGATGCTAGAAAGAGGCAATCAATAATTAAAAATCTCCTCCAAGGTCTTTACTTGATGGGCTATGACGTAAACATTTTGCAAGGCCCTCACATGAGTCTCTTAGAGGCTGAGCTCACAGAGCAAGAGCTCTTTCGGGTGGTAGCTACCGAGGAGGAAGTAGATAAGAAAATTGAGGTAAGAAAGCAGTACTTACTCGACCACAAGATTCCAAAAGATAAAGCAGTCATTGCTTCAGGGGTTAACCGCGAAGCGTACGTGAGGCCTGGGGACCCAGAAGCTATGCTTAACAAAGGACTTATTCCTTATGAGGCAACTGACATGGGACGAGCACTTCTTCAGTTTTTTAAGGAGGCAGAGGTACCGCCTGCGGCTAGAGACTCTCTCTGGTTTGCTGAAACGAGGCGGATTGGAGGAATGGAGGGTAATCTTACTTGGTACCCGAGCACTAAGTCCGGGTTAGGAGATGTTGGATTATTAGTGTCTCTCTATTTTGATTTTGGTCTTCACATCTCACAAGTTACTTCAATTAACAATATTCCAATGATGGATGTGTTTAAACTTTGGGAATCAAAGGGACACCCTCGTCCATGTCCAGCACCTGATTATGAGCCTGACTTAGAGGCGTGTTTAGATTTTCTCAGATGCTTAAATGGCCATAAGGATGCTGAGGCAGCATGAAAGAACTAAGTGCTGAGAAAGTCATTGAAAAAGTTCACATGCTTGATAAGAAGTACGTTGAACCTGTGATTTCTAGCACCTTCGGAGATATCCTAAAGAAGAAAGGACACGCTCATGCGGTTGAGCATGGAAAGTATGAGCTCTCTGAGGAATTGTTGAGACGAGCTCCGGAAATTAATCAATCTATTCCGGGGGGTAAGTTTGAATACACAGGCGAGCAGCTTTTAGAGATCTCGAGAGGTGTTCAGCGAGAAGTCATGGATGTCTCAGGCATCTTTGAAAAGCGAATTCGTAGCATCAACAAAGACATTAGAGAGATAAGTGACCATGCGAAGTCTCCCCACTACGTAGGGTCACTTAGAAAAGAGACTCAAAAGAAAATGCTTGAGCACGGAATCATTCCGGACAGGGAAGTAAGAGAAGAGTTTCTGTCCCCCGAAAGACTTCGCGAGTCAGTGGAAACAGTAATAGATGATAAGCTTCTTGAAGGGGTGACTGGAAAGAAAACTTCTCCTGCAATCGAGAAGGGGCCTCTTAAGCATGACATCGAGCGGTATAAGGCTCGGAAGAAGGATAAGGGGTTAACGAGGTAAATTCGCTAAGTAGAACTCC
>JAGRAT010000486.1 GCA_020434495.1 Bdellovibrionales bacterium
TAGATATTTGTCGGATTCTCGTGATCCCCAGTAAAGAATATGGACTTCTCACCGCAATCGATTCGATATCCAAAAGTCATTACTGGATGGTTCATGAGAATCCCGCACACTTTTGCCGATTCAAGCTCAACGCCTTGCTGTTCTCGGAGATCGTTGTAAGTAATATTCGCTTTCAACTCATTGCTTCGAACCGGAAAATAGCAATACTCCATCTGCGCCGATAAAATTGACTGTAGATCCTTTTGATAAACAGGATCAAAAGTTCCGTGGATAGAGATCTCTTGGCCAGGAATAAAGAAGGGCACAAAGAATGGTAGGCCCTGAATATGGTCCCAGTGGGTGTGCGAGATAAACACGTTTGCTTTTATTGGGAGCTGACCCAACAACTTCATCCCAAGCTCCCGAATTCCACTACCACCATCAAGAATAATCAGCTCATCGGATGGCGTTCGAATCTCAAGGCAAGTGGTGTTTCCGCCATAGCGGACAGTGTTTGGACCAGGAGTCGGGATGGAACCCCGGACGCCCCAAAAAGTCAGCTTCATCTTAAACCTCTCTACTCTCCAGTGTTGATGATAACCTCGGCCTTTTCGATCTCCGACTTAAGCTCTGGTAGGGTTGCTGGAACTTCCTCCAGTGTGCAGCCAACCCACTCTTCGATATGCGCAGGAAATGGCTCATAGACAGCTTTCGGGTAGCCTTCTGGCGCAACAAACTTCGAAACTTGATTGCCAACGAAAAGCGCTTTCTCCAGCAAGCTCAATTCGGTCCGTGTTTCAATTTCATGATGGTGACGAATTGCTTCAGCAAGTTCCGCAGGCAACTGCCACTTTTCAGCAAGCATAGCTCCCACTTGAGCATGATCGGCACCGATCATTTTGGCTTCGACATAAACAGGCGGCTCCCCCTCTCCCTCAATTCCCCGCATACAAGCGGTGTATTCATTCGGAAGAAACTGCACAAAAACGATCTTTCCAATATCGTGAATGAGACCTGCAACGAATGCATTTGAAAGCCCTGCTTCATCTGCTCGATGTAGCTTCGAAACAAGTCGAGCCACAGAACCGGTAACAAGCGAATGCCAGAGAAAGGCTGGCATATCAAATCCAACTGAATTTTCTTTTGGGAGCGCTCCCAATGCAGCGACACTCAACGCGACGTTCTTTACAGTATTAATCCCAAGATATACTACCGCGTGATTTACCGAGGTAACTTCTTGCGCAAGACCAAAGTAAGAAGAGTTTACAAGCTTTAGTACTTTAAGCGTCAGTACAGGATCATGCTCGATAACTTTCACGAGATCTCGCGGCGCACAGTTGACATTATTCGAGAGAGCAATGATCTGCTGAGCCCCTTGCGGAAAGGCTGGCATTTTATCAACAAGACGAATGAGTTGATCGTTATCGACTGGCATAGAACGGTATTATCTGTAGCTCTTTAATGAGATGCATCAAACCCTGTTAGGGGATGGTGCTTACTTCTCCGTAAACTCGAAACTCCCATCCCAATCTTCACCTGGTGGCTCTTTAAGAAATTGTTCGCACCGCCCGATCCAGAGCTGACAGGCCTTATCCTCTGGCAGGAGTTTTAAAGCAGAGAGGAAGTGTTCTGCAGCTAAGCCAAACTCTCGTTTTCGAATTTCGCTATGACCTTGAGCATATTGCGCAATTCCACGCTCGAAGGATTCCCCGAAAACATCATTCGATTTTCCAACGAGCTCATACACCGTTACAGGATTCTCCTTCCCTTTGAGCTTCACTCGATCAAGCTCTCGGCATCGGACCTGATCCTTAACAAGCTCATAGGTGAACTCCGAGATAAGAAGCTCTGTACCATACACCTTGTTAGCACCTTCTAACCGAGACGCAAGATTTACATCATCCCCTATACTCGTGTACTCAAGTCGCTTCTCAGAACCGATTGTCCCACAAAGCACCTTTCCAGTTGAAATTCCAATTCCAAATTTAATCTCAAAAAGTCCATTTTTGCTCCGAGTTGAGTTAAAGGTCCGAAGAGCTCTCTTCATGGAAAGAGCAGCCTCTACTGCGTGAAGTGCATTGTTTGGGTCAGTTACGGGAGCACCAAAAATAGCGACAATGGCGTCTCCCACGTACTTATCTAGTGTGCCGCCACAAGCGAAAATTTCGTCAACCATGTAAGTGAAGTACTCATTTAACAACTCAACGAGATCTCCAGGCTCCATCTTCTCAGCAATTGAGGTGAAATTTCGAATATCACAGAAGAGAAGCGTTACATCCTTCTTTGTTCCCTTCATAAGGCTTTCCCAATCGCCTTCAAAGAATCGTTCAGCGATATCTTTAGAGAGGAATCGTGAAATCATTGTACGTTGCCGCTTTTCGCTGGTGATATCCTCAAGTATTCCCACCGCGCCAATACTTTTTTCAGACTGTGCATCAGTTAGTGGTTCAATAGTAAGGTTTAAAGAAATGGGCTCACCAGCAGAGTCGGTGTACTCCGTGTCATACTCTTCAATTCGCTCCTCTTGTTGTAAGAGTACCTTTTCATATTTCTCAAGAAGAAGTGG
>JAGRAT010000487.1 GCA_020434495.1 Bdellovibrionales bacterium
GTTTATCGTTCGGCTAACGGTCCTGAGCCTTTGTGGTTTGGTGGTAGCAGCTACCGCTCATACCTTTCTTGATACCTGGGTGTTGTCTTCGGAGCATAGACTCGAATTTGTTGGATTGTTTGGTAATTCAAACGATCTCGCCGCACTATTCATTGTCGGATTTCCATTTGTCGTAGCTCCGCTGGTAAGGATTCGGCTTTCAAACATCGTGAAAGCGCCGTGGCATCTCCTCATACCGTTTGTTGTCATTACCCTTGGTATCTGGTTGACGCAGTCTCGGGGGGCGTTCTTGGCGATCTTCTGTATGGGACTCGCCTGGTTCGCGATGCAACGGCGAGCTTCCAAGCTTTCGGCGCTTCCCATTCTCCTCGTCCCAGTATTGCTCTCTCTTTTTGTTTTCCGGTCCGCGGGGGATATGGATGGATCAAGCACCTCGCGTTGGAACTACGTTGTTGCGGGGTTCAATATGTTGCGAAGTAGCCCTGTGTTCGGTGTGGGGGTGGGACGTTATGCAGAGCTCTACGAGCTCTTTACCCCTGAGTTCGTCGAGTGGGGAAAGCGAACGGCACACTCTTCGTGGGTGCTTATTATGTCCGAAGGAGGTTTGCCCGGCCTTATGCTCTTTGTTGGAATTTTCCTCTCTGGAGCCCGAGAAGCGATTCGAGTGCGATCTGTTGCTCCAGAGTATCTGCTCTGTTTGGTCGGGTACGGAGTATCAATGAGCTTGCTCTCTCATACCTACATCTTTCTCCCTTTCCTCGTGGTGGGGATTGTCGGTGCAGCAGCTCGCCACCATCGTGCTCGATTCACCTTAACGGAAGACGTGGGAAAGGGGCTCTTCGGTCTTTTTCCTCGAATCGCTCGACGAGCTGCCCTTGTGAGCATGATACTCCTCTGTTTTGCTGCCCCTCTCTCCGCGCAGCTGCGAGGGATTTCCGATCTCGACAAACCCTTTGGGGCCACTCATCGAGAGCTTGGAAACGCAGTCGAAGTCGCTGGATCTCGAGGGGAGGTATTGAACTTCTTTGTACAACTCCCCCAGGGGAAGGCGTGCCATAAACTCTCCCTCGCTTTTCAACGAACCAGCGGCGAGATAGAGAAGGGGATTGCTACGACTTTCTACTTTCTCCCGTATGTCACGACGGAGCACCCGTCATTTCCTGGTGCTCCGGTTGGAAAGCACCTAGATCCAACGGTCCCGATAGGAGCAAATTCCATCTGTCTCCACGAACAGAGTCCTTCTTGGATCCTTGCCGAAGTGAAGATCGATCGTTCTGTATCCCCACAAGCAGTTACCGGTGCGGTCCTTTTTGGGGAGAGCTCACTTCCAGTGAAGTTGACTATCTGGAAAATGATCATGCCGGAGCGTCCGAGCTATCCGTTCTACACGGAGATGACGACGTACTGGAATCTCCTCGGTCACTACGGAAAGTGGTCTGATGGGGAAGCCTCCTTAAGTGAGAAATATCTAAAATCTCTTCGGGAGCACCGAGTCGAAACTCTAACGACTCGCATTGCAAATCCAGAAGTGCTTGAACTTGACGGAGTGCTCACTCTGGATATCGAGAATAGACCGACACGGGAACAATCTTTCTACTCCGTGAATATGAAAGGACGGCCTGACTGGGCGTACTTGGGGATTCCAACCGTGCCGCGTGAAGAGGTCGGAAGCGACGAGAGTATTCGCTACTTACGAGCCGTTGAGAATTCTCCCAGGCTCTTGCAACACCCTGGCGGAGCAGTGTTCTACCTCTGGGACGAGCCGCAAGCTCAGGAAGATGCGAAATTTCGACAGCTCCTTGCGGATGCAGCGACATACGCACCGACGGCAAAAGTGCTTGTGACGACTCCGTACAAACGTTCTCTTGATTCTTTGATTGATATCTTTGTTCCAATAGCTGAGGAGATTGGAGGGCGGTTCCCAACGGCTGAGCAGTATCAACCCCTCCGAGCACGCGGAAAGGAATTCTGGTGGTATGTAAGCTGCGTGAGTCACGGTTGTAATGCTCTTGCTGATACCGGATCCCCGGACCTGGTACTCGATCGGCCTTCGGTGTACATCCGCTCAATTGGATGGCTTGGAGCAATCCTCAAGACAGACGCATTTCTTTATTATCACGTGAATCAGGCCTACCAGTATTTTCCGGAGCGGGACCCATGGCAGAGTCTTTGGGATTTCTCGGGAAATGGAGACGGCACTCTTTTCTATCCAGGACGACCGGGAATGTATGGCCTTACCTCGCACGAGCCGGTAGCGACCTTGCGTTTAAAGTCCATGCGCCAATCCTCATACGATGCACAATACATTCATTGGATGGAGGAGAGCCGCGCGAAGCCCATCTGGTGGGAGACGGAGAAGTCAAAACTTGTGAGATCCTTTGTGTCATGGGACCACGACTTTTGGAGCTACGCGAGTCTCCGTAAGCGGGTTGCCGAATACCTCAACAACCAGCGATAGTATGCTCTCAGAGTAGTTGTTCCCGGTTTAT
>JAGRAT010000488.1 GCA_020434495.1 Bdellovibrionales bacterium
ATTGGTAAGCCAACAGCACTGAGCATCGCCTTCAGTTCTCTCGCGTTCGCCTGATGCTTCTCTCGCTCTGCGCCGCTTTGCTTCAGATGCTGGATCGAGGCAACCGCTCCTTCTGCGACAACTGGAGGGAGCGAAGTCGTAAAAATAAATCCGGTTCCATAGCTGCGGATGACGTCGATCAGCAGTGCAGAACCGGTGACAAATCCACCGACAACTCCAAATCCCTTCCCAAGACCTCCTTGAAGGATGTCGATTCGATCGGTAAGGCCGAGCTCCTGAGCATATCCACCACCTTTATGACCGTAGAGGCCAACGCCGTGGGTCTCGTCGATATAACTTAATGCGTTGTACTTTTCAGCAAGATCACAGATAGCCTCTACTGGACCAAAGTCGCCACTCATAGAGTATACCGACTCATAAGCAATAATTTTGGGTCGTTCAGGATCTACTTCCTTAAGCAAACGCTCGAGATGCGCAAGATCATTATGCTCAAAAACATACTTCTCAGCTTTACTCCCTCGAATTCCCTGAATCATCGAAGCATGGTTTTCGGAGTCCGAAAACACCACGCAGTTTGGGAGTATTCGAGCGAGGGTAGACAGCGCTGTCACGTTTGCGACATATCCCGAGGTAAAAGCAAGCGCCGCCTCTTTATCGTGAAGATCTGCTAGCTCTTGCTCTAGAGCAACGATCGCATTGTGATTACCAGCGATATTCCTTGTGCCTCCAGAACCAGCACCATAGGCATCAAGAGCATCGTGCATAGCACCAAGAACCTTTTCATGGTGACCCATCCCGAGGTAATCGTTGCTGCACCACACGACAACCTCACGCGATTCCTCCCCATCATGCAGGTGAACAACCGGGAACTTTCCAACCTCTCGCTCGAGCTCGGCAAAAATCCGGTATCGTCCCTCATTGTGGAGCTTGTCGATTAGTCCGTTAAAACAGCTATTGTATTGAAAACCACTTCGTCGTTCTGAAGTCATGCACCCTCTCGTAAAAGGCAATAATTTACTGTTAGATTAAGAATGCCACGGGGAAGGCCGCTGCCGGAACGAGTTCAAACTCGAACTGAAGTGGTATAATTTGAAAATTTAGGCAACTAGGGCATTTCAAGACGGTTCCGTGACACAGTTTTTCGGTAGACGGAACTTTCTTTATGTCCCCAAATAGAATTAGGCATATGAAACAAGCTCCCTCCCTCCTCCTGCTTGGTGGAGGATACACCCTCTCTCAGCTGGCTCACCAACTACCGCCAAACAGTTTTGTTATAACCTCCACATCGGAAACGAAGGTTCGAGCCTTTCACGACAGTGGCTATTTGGCCGAACGAGTCTCACTGGACGACTCGACAACTATCGCCGCTCTCTTTGCCAAATACGACTCCGTTCAGACCATAGTTGATAGCATTCCTCCGTTACGCTCCGGAAATCCTACCTCAGCAACCGAATCGCTGATCTCACAATTTCCAAAGTCGGTGAGACGAGTTTTCTACCTCTCAACCACCGGGGTTTATGGCAAACGCGATGGCTCTTGGGTAACAGAGGACACTGCATGCACCCCGTACTACGAAAGTTCTGCTCTTCGAGTACAAGTCGAAAAGTGCTATTGGAAACAAAGTCATTTCCAAACTACCGCATTTCGACTTTCAGGAATATACGGTCCAGAAAGAGGCGTAGGACTTAGCATGAAAAATGGTACGTATCGACTAATTGAGAATGACACGAGGTTCACTAATCGTATCCATGTAGCAGATATTGTCGGCATCCTATCGTCAGCGATCACCAGCTCCCTCCCCCTTCCAAATGCGCTGAACGTAAGCGATGACTGCCCAGCTCTGGCAACAGAGGTCACCAAGTACTATCAAGAGCATTTTTCTTGTCCTCCCCCACAGCAGATCGCTGCCACTGAAGCAGAAAAGCTAGGAGGACGGATGGTGTTAAATCAGAGAGTTTCGAACTCTCTCGTTAAGGACACTCTCTCCTATATCTTTCGGTATCCAACCTATCGCGAAGGGGCAGGTACCGAATTTGTAGCGGCAAGCAGCTATTCTGGGCGCGAATGAAAATCCTGGATTTTCATTCGCGAGCCAGCATACCCCAGGAGGGAAAACAAATACTGGCCGCTGCAAAAGGCAAAGCCGATGAGGCTTTGACCACTGTGAAACCGGAAATTCCATCGGCGAACAGTATCGGACTGGTTGGAGGGTTACCCCTTCTTCGCTATGATGAGGGCCACGACGACTAAGAAATAATTCATTATGACCTCTAACCGTTCTTATAGAGATATCGCACTGGAGCTCCTAAATGCCCATCGGCAGAAGTTCGGCCAATCTTTTGAACGGTTCTATCGGCCTAAAATCCTGGCAAAGACCGGTTCTCCATTACAAAAAATAGCAGCGGAGCCTCTCCAACGAGTCAACGCAAATCAGAAAGATGGGATACGCGATAAAAAGTTTTTTTCTCAGCTTTCAGAGAATGCCCGA
>JAGRAT010000048.1 GCA_020434495.1 Bdellovibrionales bacterium
ATAGGAGTTCTATCATACAACGCTCGCTTTTTTTTTTTTTTTTTATCGTGCGGCAGGACAGAGCTTCCCTCCATATACACCCCGCCGAAAAATTCATACCGGCTCCGAGATTCATTCCACTGGAGTGGGAGCACTCCTATTGTCCCGTCCGTAAAGCGCGCTTTTAAAAAATGAGGGCGGGTTACTTCGCTTTCCGAAAATCGTAGCCGAATCCCCCACGAGTCATAGAGCAACTCGTCTCGGCAGTACTGCTTCCAAAGCTCGCTTGCCTCCGAGAGCGAATCGACAACGACAACTTCTTCAATCGCTTCCATCTCTTTCCTCTCACTACAATAATGGAGACTGGAGATAAGAATATGGTGGGAGATCACGAAATCTTCCTATTGCCAAATAAAGAATCTCCTCTAGAAAATCCCCGTAGTTCATTCCGACGAGCTCAGCGACTACTGGCAAGCAATCTCCCTTATTAATCGACGGGTTTGGGTTAAGCTCGAGCACATATGGATTCCCATCCCGATCAACTCGAATTTCAACACGACCGTAGTCGGAACACCCAAGCACACGGTAGGTATCAACAGCCAACTCGGTGACAAGAGAAACTTGCTTTTTAGAAACCCCCTTTGGAGGACGCTCAATCCGGATACCTTTTTGCGAAGGACTCATACCACCGAATTTGAGGTCATACGCATAAATCGACCAATTCCCCTGAGGAAGATCTTCAAACACCGATCGGGAAAGTGGAAGAACCTGCAATGAGTCATCATCATTTCCAAGGATCGAAACATCGTATTCTGTCCCTTCAATGAACTCCTCCACAAGCGCCGGCCTCCTGAGCTCTGATACGACGTACTCAAGCTGGTGCCGAAATTGCTTTTCATTCGTCACAACCGAATCGTTCGTAATTCCTATGGAGTTGTCAGAGTTTGCCGGCTTGATGATTCGAGGATACCGAAGAGAACTATCGATGTCATCGTCTAGCGTATAGCAGTAATCCCACTTTGGCGTAGAGATATTGTGATAGGAGAGAAGTTTCTTCACTCGTATCTTGTCGATACAAAGGGCTAAGGTAAACGGATTAGACCCAGTGTATGGAACTTGCAAAATATCAAGCACCGAAGCCGCATGGGGCTCCAACAGACTGGAGTCGTTCACCCGCTCACAAACGTTAAAAATAATATCGACCGGATCATTTTGTAGACTGAGCATCACTTGCAGAGGATTGTTAAAATCCAAAAATCTCACTTGGAATCCTCTCTCACGAAGGGTGGACTCGATATTATCGCCAACACTTGATAGCTCTAGCTCCACAAGCTGATCATTCGAAGTGTATCGATTACACGCGACTCCGACCCTAAGTGAGCGCATATCATCGCGAGAGAACTTTCCTGGGACGAGAAACCCCACCGCCCCCCGGGACTGTGGAGCACGGAGACGTGCAGAGGAAAACGGAGTGCGACGCTCTGTCTTCCCAATTGAAGAGGTCGCCCGAAATGGAGCTACTTCGAAACGGGTTCCGTTGATAAAACGAGTCAGCCTTTCCTCTGCTTCATGGGAGCTCTTCCCACTGGCGATTACCCATCCCAGCGATTCAAAACCCTCAGGTGGAACGTATACCGCGTCTCCGACCTTCTTCGGGAAATAGTGCTCGCGAACTCCGTCCCCACGCACGTCCTTTGGTATCTCTACCTTTGTAAGCACCCCCGAACGAGGAGGTAAGATATACTTACCTCGAAGATACTGATTTGGCTCTGCTCCCTTCTTGAACGGCGGGATATATCGCTGCGAAGCAACGAGTGCGGCACCTTCAATGAGATCAAATCCCCAAGCATGTTTTACAAAGTAGTATACCTCATCCCCTCCCATGCGCAGGTTGACTTCAATGGGGACCGGCCCGTTCTTGGTAGATTTCGCTTCAAAATGGATACAACCGTGAAGCACCCCTAGTCGCTCAAGGACCTCTTCGGCGAGCTGTAAGAGCGCTTCCTGCTCTGAGTGTCCCAATTGCGAAGGAATGGTCTCTCCTATCTCTACAAAGAATGGCTCCTCAGTACGGTCATTATCGGTAATAGACCAAAACTTCACCTTTCCATTCTGTACGATGATATCGATGTCGACCTCGTCACCAGCGATATACTCCTCTACCATCAAACCAAGCCCCTCATGCAGCGCTGATTCAACGACGGGAGAAACGGTGGTACTGATAAACCGGTAGGCCTCAAGCAGTTCATCTACGTGATCCACCTTCGTTACATATGCACTACTCGCCCCAAAAACCGGCTTTACAATGAGCGGAAACTTCAATTCTTCCGCACTCTTTAGGCAGTCCTGCTCACTCCGCAGAATTCTCGCCCTCACAGAAGGAAGCCCCTCATCTTGGAGAAAGGAGCGAAATCGAAACTTATCCCGTGCTGTTGTCGCTGCGCGCACTCCCACTCCAGGCAACCCAAGGGCTTCTGCAATCTGAGCGGTTACGATGACGTCGTCTTCCCAAAAAGTCAGGACACCATCAATTCTTGGGTCATCAGCGCTACCGAGAAAATCGAGAATCGCTTGGTGGGAAGTTTGAAAATTTCTCGTGTCAGCTAAGATCCACTGATCAACTAGGCCCTGTGCCCAATTTTTTCTCTCGTTGAGACAGATAATTTCTACGCCACTTGCTTTGAGCTTTTTGAGAATAAAGCGCTTCTTCTGTGATCCAGTATTTACGAGAAGAATTCGGATACCGTTTAGCGAGTTACGTTTCATAAACATTCCTCAGTAGACCTGACTGCAGCTACATCGCAGTCCCCCACGGAATAGCATAAGAAGATTTGCAAGTCTTCCAAATTGTGAAAGCGGAACCGGATGACAACCAGCTTTTCTGTATGCAGACGAGGCGAGTTGATCTATCACCGGCAATCCATATGGGAGGTAAACTATAGACGGAACGCCCTTCACCAATCCCGGAAGGATATTACAATAGTTTAAATCAAGATTTCTCGTACTAAAAAGATTCCGGCTCGGATCCATTCGAAGATCTGGAACTTCAACTACCTCATACTCGAGAGACTGTAATAGCTCTCGATACTCCTGAAGGGCTGGCAATCGACGATCTGCGTATTCTCGGTAGTCTGAGCGAATCTTGACAGCGGCATCTCGTTCACTTAGGTAGTGCTCCGCGACCATCCGTTTTTCATTTAGCACCTCGTCGGCAACTTGCAGACCGAGCTCTGGCGAGGCTAACAGCGCCTTACGTCCCCCGTCATCGCCGACAGCGCCAAGAAGAGAGAGATCGAGATCCAGGTGGAACGAAGCCTGGCCTGTATTCCCTATCTGTTTATCTGAACTGATAAAGTGATCCCGATGAACTCTACCAAGAAAATGAAGCGCCCCATCAAACTCAGCACAGAAGAGCTGTCGAACCTCCGCCTCCGTCAAGCCCAAGCGAACCATATTTTCTGTAATCGCATCGGCCCCTACAAAGATGTTATGCCCATCAGAGAGAATGTTCCCACCCTCCCAATAGAGCTGCGAAACATACGGTGTGAATCCGAACAATAAGTCCGATTTCTGAGCATGGAGTTCGTCATTGGCTCGAGCACGAGAAGCACGAAACCCTCTTGGGAGAAGAATTGCAGGATTTCCATCCTGAGCGATGATTCCTCGGGCGTTATCCTGCGCAAAGATCGATGCAGTACGAAGACGAAAAAATTGAACTCGGTTATTCGCCGAGCTGTGGAACGTCGATACGATTGATTCGAACTCTTCCACATTCCCTTCAGGTTCAATCGCAACGTGAAAATGAACGTCTTCGTCTAAACATTCTAGCAGCCTCTTCAAAAGAAGCAGGGCAGCACTGACCGTAACGGAAAATGGGGAGAGCTGAAGCCGAAGAACCGACATCGGGCATCCAGCGGCACTCGTGGTGAGTTGATACCCTGGCCGTCGCGGGGCAAATCCATCAGAAACTCCGTCTCGCCAACCAGGAAAGAACTCAAGAAGATCCGCTGGGATTCCAATAGAGCCCATTTGCTCAACGGTAAGTCCGAGCTGACCATGTAGCTGAGCACAAACCTCAACGAGGTGCGCCCGACTCAAAGCATCGATTCCCCACATTCTTAGTTCATCAAGAAAGTGAGATGCCCGGGCAAGGGTTGAAAACGGTATGCCACGCTCCCCAGAGTTAAGGCCGTGGATCTGCAACATCTCGTCTAGTTCGGACTTCAGGTTGTGCACTACCAAATCGAAAGATTCCAACTTGGGGACATGAATCCCTTTAAGTAAAAGCTATTCGCCCCATCCACGCAGCTCATTCCGTAAGCGCAGCTACGAACATTCAGCATTAAAGAGACTCTGTGGAGTGAGAGAAACACGTCCAATAACAAACAACCCACTGAGTGTGGACCTCGGTTGTTAAAACTATCAACCTCCTCCAGATTACTCCCGCGTTTCGCTAAGAGCAAGAAGCAGTACAGAGCAAGAAGCAGTAAGTGGCAAAAGGAGCATACTGCACTTTCTCGGCTGGCGTCTCCTAACCAGCAAGCCCAAGTTCATCGGCCACCGCCTGCATTGCGGATATAACATTTTGAATATGATCATCCATGGGGACCTCAAGCTCCTCCGCCCCTTGCTTCATCTCGTCACGGTTACACCCTCTCGCGAAAGCCTTGTCTTTAAACTTCTTCTTGACCGACTTCACCTGGAGTTCATGGATGGACTTATCCGGTCTGACAAGGACCGCCGCTGTAATAAGACCACTCAGCTCATCAACGGCAAAAAGGGTCTTTGCCATCTGGGAATCTCTTGGGGTGTTGGTGTAAAGAGCATGACCCATTATCGCGGTACGGATATCTTCTGGGTAACCAAGCTCTTCTAATATCTGATTCCCCTTGTAGGGATGTCCATCTGGAGCAACGGGATTGGGGAACATCTCGTAATCGAAGTCATGGAGTAACCCGGTGATTCCCCACACCTCGACATCCTCAGCAGAATTTCCAAAATGGTTCGCATACCAGCGCATACCAGCCTCTACTGATAGAGCATGCTTTATCAGGCTGTCCGACTTCGTGTATTCGTGTAAGAGAGCTAGCGCTTCATCCCTGGTTTTCATCCTCTTTTCCCCTTTCAACAGCTACGGGAGTGACACTAAGCGGCTGAGCCGCCTCAAGCAAGACGAAGAGGTTTTGAGCAGGGAGGTTAGTCGCCAACTCCGACCATGGCACCAGCGAAGTCGACTGAAAAGCCTCACCGTTAATCTCCACCATTACATGCTCCTCAGAACCGGGGCGCCGGTCGAGCAACCCTCCAGCCCGAATGAGCCCAAGCACTCGTAGCATCAGGGGTCGGTCAGACGCTTGGTCTGATGGCTCTTTCAACAACCACTTTCGGTCAAGGTCCTTCGTATGCAAAGCCACCCGAACCTCAACCTGACGATTTTTCCCATGAAGGAGATCATCTTCAAGCTGTGCCAACCAAATTTCGAAGGCACTTTGCACCTGAGGCAGCTCAGGCATGAGAAATCGGTGCGAAAGGACGACGAGTGTGACCATGGACATTATCAACAGTACTCTCTTCATAAGTATCCAGTCCTTGCTTTACCCGACTTTCAGGTGGCTCCTGGCAATTTTCATAAGTTCATCTGTGGTGTTCTTCTCGGGGTCTTCTATCACAAGCTCTTCGCATTCAGCTAACACCTTCCCGATCAGCGGCCCCTCTTTATACCCCATCCGCAGCAGATCGTCGCCACCAATAGCGAGCTTACCATAAACGGGACCAGCCTGCCGCTCATGCTCCTTTTCCACCATCTCCACAAATCTTGCGTAGCTGGCCTCAAATTCTTCTTCAGCTACCACAGGCGGAGCATCAGCTCGCTTGATGAGCAACCATCTCTCGAACTGCTCTCCGAGGTCTCTCATAATTCTTCGAACCCCGCTCTCCCCACAATCAAGAGGGCGCATATGTTCCTTCACGAGCGAAGTTACAATTTTTGTATCGGCCCTCGAAAATTTCAATCGATGAAGAATGGTTTCCGTCATTTCAGCGCCAACGTACTCGTGACCATAGAAATGCCGCCTTCCCCCTTCGTCGGTAGAAACAGTTGCCGGCTTTCCAATGTCATGGAACAAAGCCGCAAGACGCACAAGCTTGTCACAATGACTCCGCTCCAAAACCCACAAGGTATGCTCCCACACATCGTGGATATGCCACTCATTCTGTTCGCATCCAATAGCCGGCAACAACTCAGGAATGAGATGCTGCAATAAACCATACTGCTGCAGTGCCGCCATACCATCATGAGGAAAAGAGGATATAAGAATCTTCACGAGTTCTTCCCGCAATCGCTCTTTGGCAACCTCCTCTATGGAATGAGCCAATTCTAATGCTGCTACACCGGTCTCGTCATGAACTCTACGCCCTTGCGCTGGCCCAAACCGAACCATCCGAAGTAGACGGTGTGGGTCTTCTTGAAATCGCCTCTGGGGATCTCCAACCGCTCGACAGATTCCTTGCTCCAAATCGGCCTCCCCGCGAAACGGATCGATAAACTCACCACTGGTAGGCTCAAAGGCTATCGCGTTAATAGTGAAATCTCGTCCTGAAAGGTCCTCCTCTATAGTCGCCCCGAATTTCGTCTGCTCCCGTGCAGAGGGTGCTCGAAATGTGGTGATCTCGACCGGCTGATCATCAACTAGCGCAGTTAAGGTTCCGTGCTCTATTCCCGTTTCAATAACACGAAATCCCACCTGTTCCAGTGTCGCTTGGACCGTGGCAGGTTTTTCCGAGGTAGCGAGATCTATGTCTTGCAGCTCCTCACCGAAGAATGCATCTCGGACCATTCCCCCAACGAGATAGAGCGATCCCTGTTTGGTAAGCACATCTACAAGTTTCGTTAAATCTTCCGATCGAAAAAGGGCACTAAGCCGCTCTGCCGCCTCAGGTCGACTTCGAATAGGTTTCAAGGAAGATTTCCCACGAGGGGTGGTATTTGCCATTGAGACGTAACTGCAGCACCGGCAACCAACCAGGGCGAACCGGCTTCTTTAAAAGTTTCATTTTCGCTTGCTCTGGTGTCCTAGAGCCTTTCTTTATATTACAGGCCCTGCAACAACAAACCACATTGTCCCATGAAGTTTTTCCTCCGTGGCTACGCGGAAGGACATGATCAAGTGTCGCTTCTTTGGATGTGAGCATTTTTCGACAGTATTGGCATTGGAATCCATCCCGAGCAAAGATATTGAATCGAGAAAACGGAGGAACTCGCGAACCAGCTTTTACATAACTGAGCAATCGCACCACCGCTGGCGCCTTAATCGCTATGGATACAGAGCGAATCTCGTGATCGTATTCTTCAAGGATTTCGATTTTATCAAGGAAAAGAAGGCAAACGGCACGCTGCCAGGAAATAACTTTCAGAGGTTCAAAACTTGCATTAAGTAGTAGAACTGCTCCCATTTTCCCTTGGTAAGTTCTTTTTAATCGGTCAGTTAAACAACATTCCCTAACGGCCTCTCGCTTTCTCCTTCCGACTACACCGTGTGGCCCTAAAGGGACCTCGGACACCTAAAATGTCCGCCACATATCTATATTTAAAGGGTTATCGGCATGTTGGGACAAGAACAAAAGAATAGCCGCTCGAAATCACGATTTTTTTTAAAACGTAAGCCATTGAATCTTCTCGATAACTTGACAATATTCAGATTCAATGCGTAGGATGCCCGCTCTTGTATTTTGGATTGGGGCCTGTAGCTCAGCTGGGAGAGCGCCTGCTTTGCACGCAGGAGGTCAGCGGTTCGATCCCGCTCAGGTCCATTTTTCCGCTCGGCGCTGTCTGTGCCCCATTCTCCCGACCACCCCACCCCTTCTGACTACTACCCACAAATCCTGACCTTGACCTTTGGCCTGATCTTGCTCGTAGAAAAATTGGGTCAGGGTCAAGCCAAGGGGCAGGCCAAGGAACTTTAGATACTTATGGGCGATAGCAAACCCACCCCTTTTACTGTGAGCTGTAAGGGATCGAACCGCTTGCCTCGCCGGGAAGATACTGCTTCGAGGCGATTCACGGAGTGAATCGGATCCCGCTCAGGTCCATTTTTCCGCTCGGCGCTGTCTGTGCCCCATTCTCCCGACCACCCACTCACTTTTCTCTAACCTGGTTTCCTCAGAAAAGTAAGATAGACCAGCCTTCTTACTTTAGATTCCTCACAACGGATTACCCCTAAATCGTGAGTTTTAACCCCGAAATCTATCCATTATGCTCTTTTCTCAAGAAAGCTGGGAAATAGGGATGAGCGGTAAACTCAATATCGACCTCTCGTATCGTTACGAACAAGACCCCGACAATATCCATGTCATCATTCATCTCATTGATGAGGCTCTACTGGGACGACAAGTCGAGTTCAGACTCCGATCAGAAGTCAAAGTTCACGATAGTGCCCCGGTACACGGTGGAGATGTAGTTTTTTCCAGAAAGTTACGGCTGACGAGTAAAACTACCGAACTCACCATTCCGAAGAAGAACGTGACAGGTAGGGAAAGTTAAAAGCTGATTGAGGATAGGGAGTTATCGTTGAATGGACGTTTGAGAAGAGGGAGTGACATTGCTGCTTTGCCTGAACGGTCTTTCTCTTGAGAGTTTCTTGTGCTGATTCGATACTGGGCGAAAATTTTAGGGGGTACTCAGGCTGTGAGGGGTGAGGAGGCAAGAGCTATAGGTAGATTTTCGAGTTTTTAAAGGCACGAGAGCCGTACCGGCATCTTTCACGGTGTTGTTTTTTGTTTAAGCTGCATGTTTGAGTGACAGTTTGAGAGGTGGCGGAGCTCTCCATGGGACTTCACTGAGATTTTCACAGAGCCGCTTTATCTCAGATTGATCTTGTAAGAATGCTTTGATTTTCATGGTGGCGCCGCACTTGGGACATTCCAACGGATCAATCTCAAAAACCCGTTTCATACAAGTCGCCCAGTAAGTTGAAGGTCTCTCCGGATCGTCGATCTCTGGGAGCGGTCCCGGAAAGTCGAGCTGCAAGCGCTTAGCACCGCGAGTGCGAGCTGAGTAAACACCGACGTACCGAGTCGTTTGCTCCCACATGTTAGGGATGTGCTGAGAAAGCTCAGCGAGAAATTCCAGCGGCTCGAAGTCTCTTGTCTGAGAGCCATCATCGGTAAATTTGTGAACTCTAACTACTGGTTCTACCTCTGATTGGGTCAGCTCAAGGCGTGGATTCATCACGGGAGATTTCTTGAGATACCTGGCGAGGAACCGCCGAGCGTCTTCGTCATCGGCTGCTACAGGGTCTCCAACGAATACGTGAAAGCCAGAGTGGTCCCAGCACTTCATGGCGGTAACGGTCTCTTGCTCTAGGAGCTGAGCTTCAAGGAGAGCTTCGAAAACGTGATGAGAAAACTGGCGAGTCAGATACTCCGTATCAACTGAGTCAAGCAAATGAAAGTTTCCATCTGAATCTAACGCACCATGCAGCCCAAGGCTGTGGATGTGGGGATGGAAGTTAAGGAGGTCTCCAGCGGTGTGGAGCGCCATTACGGAGCCAGTTTTCCAGTCGGAGGGGAAGGCGTCTTCAATCAGGTCACCCCAAGCGAGCTTGGCAGCTGTGTAGAGTTTTCCGAGGAGCTTGCGGTTGAACTTAAAATACGGACGGAGCCGTTTCGGGATGGTGTAGACTTGGTGTGAATGCTCATGGGGGAACAGTACCCGTTTATGGAGATGTTCACCGAATATCAATGCACGTTTCACATCACACGAAGGGCAGAGATTTCTTCGCTTACAGCTGAATGCTATTAGCTCTGAGTGATCGCACTTCTCACACTCTGCACGGGCACATCCATGAAGGAGAATGCCGCAATTTAAGTAAGCATCAAACGCTGCTAACACTTCATCACGAAGGACACCGTAGTCCGACTGAAACCGATCTTCCCAGCTCCACTCAAGCTCGTCACGGTATTCGTAAACAAGGCGGTAAAGCACGGTCTCTTCCGGGCGACGACGAGTGCGAGTCGTGAACTGTTTCTTGGAGGTTTCCCACGTAGTTCTTCGTTCCACATAGGTGAAATCGAGAAGTACAGGGTAATTGTTGTCTCAGGCTCAGTGACAGACGCACTATAAAACATGTCAGCAGACGACAAGCATGTGGTTTCAGATAGTTACTTTTGGTGCGTGGGTGCGCGACAGCTATTTCTCGTCAGGTTTGACCAGTGGTTGTTTGATAACGTACAGCTCCACTTCGATTAACAAGAGCTAGGCCGTCGTCACTGTTTTCTAACTCCAACGACTCCTATCATCATGACATTTGCTGGTTCTAATAGTTCAGGAACAACAAGAGTCGTAAATGACCGCAAAAACTCCAACATAGTCCAACGCTGAAAATACGCACCTACTACTCTCTCCTTTTTCAATGGTGACCTTTTTAAGAACATCCTCGGCGTAAGCCCATTATTGGTAGCGAACAGTTGAAGTGCTGCTTGCACTTCTGCTTGAAAGTTCTGTTGCCTTTCAGCGAGCGCCTGGTAGTGGGTCGAGAGGGTAGCGGGATGAGATGTTGGCGAGGTGTTCATGGCTATATCCCCACCTGAATGCCACGACCTTTAAGAGCAGCGATCTGAGATTGAGCGGTGTCGGAGGAGAGAGCGAAATTGTGATAGACATAAAGCTCTTGAAGCGTAGGAGCGGCTAGTAACGCATTGAACTCAAGCAAGAGAGCGCGTGGAAGCTCCTGGAGCTGAATTACTTCCTGATACGCAAGTGCTGCGCCGTTTTGGTGTTTCCCGGCCTCTACACACATTCCGTGATGCTGGGCCAGCAATGCCGCAACCTGCTGTTCCGCAAATTGCTCAATGAGCATATCAGTCGTCTTTTGAATATCATCAAAAAGTTGTCTCTGCTTTTCATACTGCGGAAGTATCAATTCACGCTCAGATAAACTTCGCCAAGCAGCTTTGAACAGAATGTCACACAGTTTCCGGTTGTACCGAAAGTACGGACGGAGCCGCTTGGGGATTGAGAAGACCACGTGCCGAGTCGGCACGTCTTCAAGCACTTCGTGGTAGAGGTGTTCAGCGAACTTCACAGCTCGTTTCTTGCTGCAAGATGGGCACACTCCTCGTTTTTTGCATGAGAACGCAACAAGCAGAGAATGCCTGCAGCTATCACAGTAAACGCGAGCAGCACCGTGCTCTAAGAGTCCACAGTTAAGATACTCATCAAGGACGTGGAGCACTTCATCACGAAGCACGCCGTACTGTTGCTGGAACCGTTCTTCCCACGCATACTCAAGTTCTTGTCTCGCGTGGTACACGACCCGGTAAAGCGGGCGTCTTCTCCGGTAGTGCTGCCACTTATCCCGTACCTTCTCCCAGGTATATCTTCGTATCACATAGGTGTAATCGAGAAGTAAGGGGTGATTGTTGTCTCGGGCTCAGTGGCAGACGAGCATAACCATTCGCGTCAACAGACGACCAAGCAGTGATTTCAGGAGGTTGCTGTGGTAAACTTCCTCAGACTTCGGCAGCTCGGGTCGCTGCTGCGCGTAACGTTAACAGCCTAGAAGTTGCTTAGTTACACGCCTAAGCCCTTGCTGCTATTGGAAATGAGGAACATCGGAGCGTTCTGCGGAATCTTGCAAAATATATAGTGAAGCAAAAAGAATACTCCTCTGTCCCGGCACTTCGGGCATATTTTTCAAAATGCAATGATGCTCAATCGCTTCGGATGTTTAACTCCTTGGCGAGTTGAAGTGGCGACTCCGACTCCTTTATGATCTGCTGCCGTTGATGTTGACGCAAGTCTACGAAAGGAGCTGGAGCACCAGAGATGGAGTTTCGTTAGCCGAAGCAAGAATTGCGGCAGAGGCCTGTTGAAGAATCTGAAGCCGAACAAGGTTGGCCGATTCTTGAGCGATATCAGCGTCTCGTATCCTCGAGCTCGCTTCCGCTGTAAGCTGCTTTCCAACTTGCGCGGATGATAGAGCTACGGAAAGTCTTGACGAGGCCGCTCCCAGTGTCCCTCGGTCGGTAGCAATGAGCTCAACCACCCCGTTCATGATAGTGAGAGCATCTTTCGCAGAGCTTTCAGAGAGAAGGCTGAAAGTTGGAAGGCCGTTGATTCCCTCAAAGCTTGTTTCGGAGATGTTCCCAAGAAATAGAGGTACGGTGTGGCCAGCCCCGCCAGAGGTAAGAATATCGTTGGCACCATCTCCATTGAAATCTGCAATTGTTACGCTCCGTGATTCTCCAGTATGAGCATAGCTCACTGCAGCCTCAAATGTTCCATCGGCTTTTCCGAGAAAGACATCGACACCAGCTCCACCGCCAGCAACTACAACGTCCAGATTGCCATCGTCGTTAAGATCTGCGATGGAAAGTTCCTGATGTCCCACATTGAATCCTACGGTAAGTGAATAGTCTTCGCGGGTAGCAAAGTTGCCAGCGCCGTCACCTCGAAGCACGTAGAATTCAAGGGCGTCTTGATTGTACCCAAGAATATCAATGTCACCATCGCCATCATAGTCAGCGGTAATGAACTCTCGACTATTCTCACTTCCGAAATCCTGAACGAGCGTTTCTACTCCAAAATTTCCTGCGCCATCCCCATAAGCGACGTAGATGTTGCCACCGCGGCTGTAGAGAGCATCAAGGTGATTGTCTCCATCGATATCCGCGAGATCGACATCAAGTGCTGTCCCTGCAAGAGCGAAAGATTCTGCTGCCTGAAAAGTGCCATCACCGTTACTGATCATGGTGAAGATTGCGGCTCCAGCGACGGCAATTAATCGTCGTTGCGCTTGCAAGGACGCGATGTTCGTACCGAGTGAGATCTTCATCCTTGAGATTTACTTCAACCGTTTTCGATCCTTCGAAAACTATTCACCTAGTTTTTCGGCCTACTTAGAGAGGGTCCTGTAGACTCTGACGCGGAATTGTTGGGAGGGAGGCGTACGGATATTTCGTAGAGAGATTTACGGGATTCCATCCATTTCGCATTCTCGAAGATGTATCTTACTCGATTTCCGGTATGTCTATTCGAGGAGCTCATGAAAAAGTACGTAATAACAGAGTGATAGCTTATCTCTTTGGGGTGTATCGAGAGGCTGGGACTCGCGACTGGCGAGTTGCCTCTTTTGGTCGAGGCCCTCTCTTAACATTAGAAAATCTGATATTTTGTTCCGGTGTGATGCCCTTTTGGGGAATAGATTATGCCAGAACAGACACCTAAAGCTTCCATTTCAAGTTACGATCTTCCAGATGATTTTGAAGTTGACTACTGGGAAGGGGTTCGTATCGGAGTATCCATGCTCGATCCTGAAGCCGATTCGGTGGCGATAACGAACAATATGCGAGCTGGAATTTTGCAGTCGGAAGATTCAGACAGCCTCCTTATCTATCATAAGGATCCACTTGTTCTTGCGTCTGATTTGCTTGGAAAACCGAAAGGAGAGGAGACAAATCGTGAGCTCGTTGATATTCGGGCTGAGTATTTAGCGCAACTACGCATCGCTCACCTTGCTCATCTTATCGAACCGAGTAGCAGTTAGAATGCTCTAGAAACGCCATTCGGTGATTTTTCCTTAAGCACACTGATTCGGGATACTGGTCATCATAAGGGAGTAAGAGTCCCGCTTTCTTCGGTATTTTAAGGGAGTCGAGGCGCATTGCTGTCTCTGGTTCCCAAGATGTCAGGTTGTTGTATGGACCATGGTTTTATCGCAGAGCATGAAGGCTCAATATTTTCCCCTCAATCTCCTTCAAGCCCTTCTCCCCGAGAAAATGAGCTTCGAGATGAAGCCGCTCGAGAGATAGCAGATCTGCAAATTCTCAGAGAGCAGATAAATCTGAGCGATCAAGCTCGGACGAATCTCATAGGTCTTGCACGAGATATCTGTTTACGAGCTTGGAGCGAGCCAATTCAAGAGTGCATCGCGGATCAGTTGCTTGAGCATGGCGATCACGAGGTTCAACTGATCGCTCTTCGTGAACTTTCAATTCCACTAGACTGTGATGTTCATCAAAAAATAGTCGCGCAGCTCAGCCGTTTTCTTTGTGGAGACGATGGAGAGCTCAAGAGAGCAGCCGCTGACTCAGTCGTCCGAAATCCTCACAAAGTTCTCGTAGATCTACTGGCAAAAATTGTGCAGCGTGCAGCTAAAGACAATACGGTTTGGGAAGCCCTCGAAGTTTCGTTTGAGCATTCAGAAGAGTTCCCGCTCGGATTTCCAAATGATTCTCTATTGCACGAAGAAGCACGGGAGCGATTGCAGAGGTTTGTGTCTGAGAAGGGGAAAAGACCGGATGCAGCCTACCGGACCGGCGTAAGATTGTTAGCGATCGCTCCTTCTGCAGAAGATAAAGAGCTTTTGTGTCACGTTGCCTCTGAAGAACCGGTGCCGAATGGTGGAGGATGGAAATTGGAAAATCCTCCTGCCCAGGACGCGTTATTGGATTCAAGAGATCTCGCTATGATAACAGCGCTACATGAGATTCAAGGCTTTGGGAAAGCGCTGAATACCTACTATCCGGAGGGCCCAATGGTCCGGTTTGCTAAGCGGTGCGGTCACCGCATCCTCGAGCTCCTTCGTGGGGAAGAGGGGCGGGATCTGCGAGATCTTATTCACTACATGAAGAGTGGGATGAGGCCACAGCTTTTTGGTCCGACTGCTCAGGTTTTAGCGGACTCTGGAGATCCTGCGGCGCTGCGAGTACTGGAGTTGGAGTTCAATCGTAGCGCGAAGGGCCCGCAAACGGCGACTCCCAAAGCTTCTCTGATCTTGACTGCGCTCCTGAATGCTACAAGCGATGAGGCGAGAGCCGTTGGAGCGAGGCTTCTCGAAAAACAAGAGCGAGCAGCTAATTCATAAACGCCGCTGCAAAGAGGAGGAAAAAGGTCAAATGATACACGTAGATCTCGAGTGAGAAACGGGACAGGAACATAAGTGGATAGCCGATTGCACGAGTCATCGGCATCTCTCCTTTCGAAAATCTCATTAAGGAGAGAAGAGCCATGGACTCGACCGCAAGCAGTCCCATCTGTTCAGGGTGGGGTAAAAGATCGAAATGATATGTCGACCAGAGAAAATTAATCAGGCTTCCTCCAATGACCCACGGAGTTTTGAGAGGGGAGTTTGTC
>JAGRAT010000489.1 GCA_020434495.1 Bdellovibrionales bacterium
TCACAGGTCCCGTTACCGCAAAGGTTGCGACACGTTTCACCAGCGCCCTCGCTATCATTTCTATTAGATCCCTTATTCTCAACGATTATCGGCTCCATGACTCCCTGAACGAAAATCCTACCATCTCCGGCAGGACACTTGGGGGGGTAACTTCTCATTATCGGATGCCCCGCCGCCACGCAGCTTTCGTAACTACTAATAACTTTCTGAGAGTCTCCCTTTTGCTCATTTGGCTGAGCACTAGTGCACGCAGTAAAGAGGAGACTTGAGACTAAGGCTGTTGTAAGAAATTTTCTATCCATCATCGGGTACTCTAATAATCTTACGGTAAAGGCTGAGACTTTGCCCAAGAAGCAATTTCATCAGCGACACTTGAGAACGTCGTATACTTCGTACTCAAAATAGCAGCAATTCCATGAGCATACTCTATTCTCTCACTTCCATACAGGGAGACATCTCCTCTCTTCATCCGCTCCATCGGAAGAACACCAATTTCCACGGAATCAACATCCGAGGCAGTCAGGGGCACCCCAGGCCGCAATGCTTCATTTACCTCCTGCAGAGCAGCTTCAATCTCAGAGTCATCTACCGTCAATGAATCTGGATCTCCGCCTAAAGGAGAGTACCACGTTCCAAGGCCACATCTGCCATCACTTTCGTTACGAGGAGAGAAGAAGAGGACTCGACCCGACGTCGAGGTAAATCCTACTGCGATATCATTGGCCGGCGACACCTTAAGAACAAGATTGAACGCTTTTGCCCACCCAGCCGGCTTCCAATCGACACCTTGAACAGAGAGCTCACTAAACCACGGGCCCAGCGCAAGCACTACTAAATGAGAATTCACTGGGGCTCCACTTTCAAAAAGGATCTCGTATCCTCTCTCCCTCCGTTCTACAGAAATTGCCTTCCGCTGCGCATGCACAGATCCACCAAGCGAGCGAAAACTCTCCATCAAGTGCGAAGCGAATTCAGATGGGAATCGTAAATGAGCATCTGTCCAACGAAACACTTTTTTTTGCGGAAAACGAGATAACAACGGAAAGGACTTCCTCACTTCCTCAATGGGAGAGATTGAGGTCCACTCTGGGGGATGACCAAGAAGAGGAGCAGCAGCCCCATAAAGAGCTCCAGCAAGACCAAGAATCACCGATCTCTTCGCCCCTTTCTCTGGGATAGCGAGGTAGCAAGGCAAAGGCTGAATATACTCTGGATAATGCTTTAGGCAGAAGTTTTTGCATGCCAGAGAACGCGAGAGTCGTCGGAAGTCAAAACTCTGGAGATAGCGGAGTCCCCCGTGGATGATTCTGTGGCTATTCGCTGAAGTAGCAGCGTGCAGGGAACTCTTTTCGAAAAGCGCCACGGAAAATCCGTTCTCCTGTAAACGAAGTGCAGTGGATATTCCAATAATACCTCCACCGATTACCGAAACTGATGGGAGGGTGTTCTGTCTTTCTGCCATATCGGAGTTGCGCTTAAAGGCGATATACAGTCGTATAATGGTGAGAAGATTTTCTCAACTGGGGGACATCGTATATGCATCAATTCACCTGCCGTGAGTCATTCACGGACGGTTTTAATCGTTCTCGTCCGCTTTCTCTTCAGGCGAATTGTTTTTCTCGGCTGATGGGGTCGGAATGTCTTCATGGACGCAGTCTCCTCAAATTCTTTTTCTCTGCCGCCCTCTTAGTTCTCGCTCCGCACCTCTGCTACGCACAAAGTCGCAACGCTTCGCAGGGAACTATCACCTCTTCTCTTTGCCCGTACTCTTGCAAGACACAGGGGATACCAAAGAAGCGATGTAAAGATTGGCGTGAAGGTGAACGGTGCTATGTAGAGGATCTCTCTCGAGCTCCAGCTCGAATTGAGTCAATTTCTCCTGTTCAGACTAACGGAGAGAAGCGGGCAAAGGATATCTCGACAGGAAAAACCGTTTTCGGAAATGGAAGTGTTGGAAAGAGAGACGAGCGCTGCCAAGGGAAGGCACCCTATGAGCTTGCGGAGCCCATAATCGACATTATTCGTTCTTCAAAATCTGGAAAACGTTCTCCGGAGACCTATCAAGTGGATGTGAGCATTGAAGGGGTTTGCTTAGTCGATGCCGGATACTATGAGGAGGGTCGAATTGTGAGAAAATTCCCTTTAGAAACTATTCAGTCTTTTAAGAAATTCTTCTTCACCTTCACAGCGAGAGCTAAGAATCGGCCCGAAATACGGGTCTACAATTCAGCCGGGGAACGGTCATCCGTCCCGGTTGAAGTCTTCAATTAGGAAAAGTATCCCCAAAATGCACACTTCCTCCCTTGACGCAGAGGCGGGAGTTTGAGCTCCTATCGGAGCTTAGAAGAATTGAGGAAAGCTTATGTGTTGGAGTGGAGAGGCATCTGCAGTACTAGCAACAGTTGGTGCGGCATCAACTGGGTATGCGGCGTACAAAAAGGAACCAGCCCCACTTTGGATCGTACTCGGATACTTCACCCTCATGG
>JAGRAT010000490.1 GCA_020434495.1 Bdellovibrionales bacterium
GTATCTGATGGAACCTCCATTCCTTCCCCAGCCACACTCGAGATTTGCACAGCAGGAAGCGGAATCTGAAGGAGGAAGGTGCTTCCTTCACCGTTGGTAGTACTTTCTAAGGAGAGCTTTCCTTTCATGAGGTGACTCAATTGAGAAGCGATTGAAAGTCCAAGTCCCGTCCCACCAAATTGCCGAGGGACACCGCTGTCCACCTGAGAGAACGCCTCGAAAATAAGAGCACGCTTCTCATCCGGGATACCGATTCCAAAGTCGCGCACTCTAATGGCAATCATATCGCCATCTTCAGCACTCACAGAAATTTCGACCACACCCCCTCTCGGTGAAAACTTAATTGCATTGTGCACGAGGTTTGTAATGATCTGCTGGAGACGTAACGAATCACCCCGCACGCTCGAGGAAAGAGTCGGACTCCAACAAAGTTGAAGATTCACCTTGGCAGAGTCAACTTCTCGGAATGCGTTTATGACATCAAGAACGACCTGCTTTAGATCAAATGGGACATCCTCAATCTCGACTTTCCCGACTTCCATCTTACTAAAATCCAAGATGTCATTGAGGATTCGCAACAGCCCTGCTGCCGAAGTCTGCATTATTCGCAAGAGTTCTCGTTGCTCTTCATCAAGCGGAGTCGCCTGTAATAGCTCTATCATACCGATAATGCCGTTCATCGGTGTTCTCACCTCATGACTCATGTTGGCGAGAAACTCCCCCTTCGCTTGAGCCGCTTCTAATGCTTTCTTTTTCGCGAGCTCCAACTCTGCCTTCTGTCGAGAGAGTTCAAAATTCTGCTCTTCTATCTTTGCCCGATGCTCCTGCACTTCTCGTAACGATTCGGCGAGCGCTTCACCCTCCAATTTGCGCTCTGTAAATTCTCGGGCAACTGCATAGATAACCCCCCGCTCATCCGGAGGAGAAGCACTCCATTCGAGCCAGTGGTACTCTCCATCTACAGTACGATATCGGCTATGAAACCCGACGAGATTCTCACCATCATTCCACTGCTGTAGCGCCTGACGAGTAGCTTGAACATCATCTGAGTGGAGAAACTCGAAAAGGGAGGTTGAAAGTAATCGCTCCTCCGAATAGCCGAGTATTCGGCTAAATGTTGGATTGACCCGGAGGAATTGCCCTGAAGCAGAGAGCTCACATAAGAGGTCCTCGCTCAGATGAAAAAAATTCTGCAATGCGCGCCCAGTTTCAATTCTATCGGTAATATCTTGAAACGCACCCTGAACGTGAGAGACCTTTTCATCACTGTATCGAGGCCTCCCTCTTGCTCTTACCCAAATGGTTCCTCGACTCTTCGAATTTAACCGCAAAACAAGATCGAACGGCTTCCCCTCTTTTTGCGCCGCTTCAACGGCATCACGAATCTTCGCTTGATCATGTTTTGTGTAAAAATCGATGGCACCGGAAAGATTTGGGTCGAAAGAACTATCGACTCCGTGAATACGGTAGATGTTATCTGTCCAAAATACTTGGCCAGTTGAGCAATCGAGCTCCCAGCCACCGACATCGGCGAGCTCCTCAACGTCCTGCAAAAGCGAGGTCAGTCGCTCAAGATCTACGCCCTTCTCGCCTGATTGATTCGACACAGATAGGTCCTTTCGGTACGGGCCTCTACGTACGGGTTTCCAATACAAATACGAAGAATGGAACGTTATTGCAAGATTGCTTCGACACAGACATTTTGCTTGTCCCTCCCGAGAAGTTCAGTGATTCTGAAAATATGAACTTTTGCTATACACCTTCTGTCGGTAAATCGCTGACAAAACTCGACGAGTTGATGAATCAAGTTTCCGCACTTGTTGAACACAACGATCATAAATGCGAGGGAGTTTCGGATTGGTCTCTTTACCAACAGCTTGAGCATATCCTCCTCGCGAATCGAGGTATCGCCACATTGCTGAGCAAGAATGCTCCTCCTGAAAAGGTGAAGAAGTCACGTATTATTGGGAAGATACTTATCTTACTTGGGTTCTTTCCAAGAGGAGTCGCTAAAGCACCAAAAAGCGCCATTCCAGAATCGCTTACTCAAGAATCTCTACGGCACATGTGTGGCGAGGTTTGTGATCAGCTTCGACAAATTGATCGAGATCAATTTACTGAACCGAAGCGAATTATTGGCAACCACCCAATGTTTGGTGGACTGACAGCCAGTGAGTGGGCACGATTTATGGTGGTACATACTCATCATCACTTGAAGATCATCGCCGACATCCTTCGTTAGGATTTGATGAGGATCCTCATATTTCCCCTACAATTCAGTTATTAATAATCGAGCCCTTGCGGCTCTGCAGTATGCACCCACTTTCTTCTTTCTATAGCAGTTCTCAAAAGAAATTGCCGCGAAGCGGTGAGTTCTTTTGAGTGCTGCTATAGCAGGAAACCGGAGGGTCTCCCCAGCAATAAAGAGCGCTGCTCACGTCAATACTCACCGTTACGAACGTGCTCCTGACTTATGT
>JAGRAT010000491.1 GCA_020434495.1 Bdellovibrionales bacterium
GCACTCTACCACTTTTCCATCTATGGCTAGGCCAATTCCCTTGTCGACAATTGAGAATGGGGCGAGGCGTTTCAGATACTGGAGGAGCTTGGGCTTGTTTTCTGCACTGACTGTGGCCATCAAAGGAGGCTAGCACGTTATTCGCCTTTAAGGGAGTAAGCGGTTTCTGATCAATTAGCAGGATTTAGAGCGGGAACTAGCAGCGCGGCAATGAATGATAAGCCGAAAATGCAGAAAAACCGCTGGGTGAGATTTCGTGTTGAAATTAAACGCAGAGGACAGGCAGCGCAGGGAGGACCTGATCAGTTAGAGGGATATTGCCATGGGGCAATATGACATCAGGGAGAGGGGAGATCTGGAGAGGTCGGTTTTAATCTAAGCAGCTAGTCCAACAACTGGCGTTTCAGTGCGGTTCAGTCGCTCAGCAAGGGACTGAATTTGAGCGTCCACTGCTTCGGCTATGGTGTCCAGTCCTAGGCTCTGAATATTTTGAGCATGATTGACTGTACGAAGATCTTGTAGGGAGATGTCAGGCCTGATGCCATTAAGAGGAGTTTCAGCCTCTGTCCCAGCGTTGAGGCCAGCAAGATAAGTAAGTCGGATATCAGTAGTAGGACCTGTCGAAGCTTCGCCGAGGTTTATACCAGCAGCAGTATAGAGTTCCATGTTTGGTGCAGAGGAGAACGATCCTCTCAGAATACGGCCAGAAACGGCACGAGCATCGTAGTCTTCTCGAGCGGTCCCGGGCTCAACATCTAGCGATTGAATGGGTTGTTCGACTACTGGGTCTGTAACTCGTCCAATCTCTAAATTTAATGCTCGACTTGTCTGAGGTTGTAGTTGCATCTCTAAACCTATCTACTTCTTTCTTATAGTCTTTGTTGGGTCCCCTCAAGCCATCATTTAAACAGCTTAAAGAAGTCCCACTAATCGGGTCGCCTACTTGAGAACTTCCCAAACTGAGAACTTCTCGGTGTATTCTTTCGATGTGGAAGGAGATTTTTCGATTTCCAAAAAATCACTCTTCCACAACGTTTCAAACAAAGTTTCTAGCAGCTAATACTGTTAGAAGAATGTTTGCCTATGATTAAGATAAAATATCATAGCAAGATCTTAGTCAAACTTTAGTAGAGAAAAGTATGAATTTGCAAGTATCTGAAATTTAGACTTTTTCAGAGAACGCAACGATGTCCCATTTCAAATATTTAGCGTTTGGGACGGTCCCACGGTAGCTAAAAAACACCCCGTTTGGTTCGTTTTCAAGGGCAACCCGGCCGATCAACCGTTTTGCTACCACTTTACCGTGCTGGATAAAGCGCAGAAATAAAACAGTATTTCCTTGTCCGAGGACTCGTCCGCGCCAGTTCCCCAACTGGCTTCGTTCTCGTTGGTAAGAGGTTTTAATGACCTTGGCTGGAATATATGTCCTACGAATCTTCGCCTGGGATTCCTTGGCAAAAGCAGGAGAAGGGGATAGCAGAACAATTGGCGAGCCAAGGAAGAAGACGGTCAAGAATATTGTCCAAGTAGCTGTATATACGAATGAAAGCGCTTTGAGCATCAAATTTCCTGAAATACCCTTCTACTTTAACATCGGCAGAGTCCCAACAAAACTTACCTTTTATACAGGAGGTCTCCCGTGGGGGTGGCATTGGGGTAATTGTCCTAAAATCGTTCATAGATTCTCGGTTCGACTAGTAGTCCGCCCAATTGAGTCAACTCAAGCAAGTGGGTATATCTTCTCCGCTACTTTTTTTCGGAGCTACCTTTGAACATTACTCAGGAAACCTCATTCCCAAGAGACAAGATTAAAATTTTACTGCTAGAGGGAATTCATGACAGTGCCGTAAACGCTTTTCTTGAGAGAGGATATCAGCCAGATCTCCTGTCTGATGCGCTTTCTGAAGAAGAGCTTTGTGAGCGCATACAGGATGTCCACATCCTCGGGTTACGCTCTAAGACTCAAGTCACACCAACCGTTCTTGAGAACGCTAACCATCTACTTTCTGTTGGGTGTTTTTGTATTGGAACAAATCAAGTGGAGCTTGAAGCTGCTTCGTCGCGGGGCATTCCTGTCTTTAATGCTCCCTTCTCCAACACTCGAAGTGTCGCAGAGCTTACCGTAGCGGAAATAGTTATGCTTGCTCGACGAACCGCCTGGAAAAGCCAACAGATGCACGCTGGCCAGTGGGACAAGTCTGCAAAGGGAAGTACCGAGGTAAGAGGCAAGCGGCTCGGGATAGTCGGCTATGGGCACATTGGGCCGCAGGTAGGATTGCTTGCCGAGGCGTTTGGTATGGAGGTTCTCTATTTCGATATCAGTAAAAAGCTGCCACTCGGAAATGCCCGGTCTTTGGATTCGCTCGAAAGTCTTCTCCCTCAGGTCGATTACCTTTCACTTCACGTTCCGGAAACTCCGCTCACCAAAAATATGATCGGAGAGCGGGAGATTCGGATGATGAAGAGGGGGAGTGT
>JAGRAT010000492.1 GCA_020434495.1 Bdellovibrionales bacterium
TAGAACCGATTCGGTTTCCACGAGGGAGAAGTTAACAGCGAAGAGAGATAAAAACTAGTCAGTATTCCAACCCCTTGTATCCAAATTCAGGCGTTACCAAATTCACTGATGTTACCGAAAGATTTTTGGCCCTTAGTTGTTGATTTCAAAAATATTACATTGAGCTCAAAATTCGCAGCTATTCTTCGCTACACGATTCTTTGATACTTCGGCAACTATGCGTGAACCTTCGATGCACAAACTTTTTTAATATCTACTTCCCACCTTGAAATCTCGACTCATGCCGCTCTTCAGTTCTTGGTGCAACGATTGCTTTGTCAGTATCCCCTGCTGCGGCGTTCCACCATGTTGTGAGATTTAAGATATGTGCTGCGCTTTGGCCTTTCAATTCAAGAATGCGAGCGCTATAACGAATTCCAAGTTCTAACGTTCCGAGTTGTCTCTGATATTCCTCACGATCAGGAGTTGGAAGCGCTGGATCTAAAATCACTTCTCGGACGTGAAGAAGTTCACGTGCTCCAACGAGCAGCTCTGGCACCTCGGGATATCTCCCGAAGAGCGCTACGATTCGTCGATCGTCATCTGTAAGAGTCAAAGACAACTCATGATTTTTACGCACTTCGGGGGCGCTTTCTATGCGCGGCACTAATGTTCTTACCGCAGAAGTATGGGGAAGAGATTCGGCTATGTTGGAATTAGAAACCGGCTCTGCAGAAGTTATAGCAGGTGACGGATCTTCCTTTGCTTCCCTAGCAGGAGGAGTAGGTGTAAGACCTTTTGGTGGGGGAAGTTCGCGATCGCCAAGAGTCAGCACTCCCCACAAGCCGGCACCAACTGCTCCAGCTAAGCCCAAACGCACAAAGGGATTTCTTGCTGAACGTTCAAGGAATGTATGATCGAGTTGTGAAGCGGTCGAATCTAATTTGGTAACGGTTACCGATCGTGATTGCGGCAACGACGGATGTCGTGATTGCGGCAACGACGGATGGGATTCATCCGATCTCGTCCGAGAATTATGAAGCTCTGACATGATCGTGTAGCCACAAAAAGATTCGCTTTAAGTTTGCATTCGAATTTCTCGCGTGTCAAACTCCGTTTACTTTCAAATTTTATGACGCAGTGGTGGGTGTCTATGAGAGTTCATGTTAGGGCAGTTTTCGCTTTTGCAATTTGCATTTCCCTACCATTCACCTTTTTGTTTGTCCTTATTCCACTCGCCTTGTCCCGTCACGCTCAGGATATCTCCTTTAACCAATTTGGATTGCAGAAGCACGCAATCGAAACGGGTGTGGCGACTCCGGAAATCGCGGTTGACTATCTGGTCTCTTCATTTTCGTTAGGGCTTGATAGACTTACTTCCTCTGCATCTTCCTTCCCGAAAGATTTTGACTGGAAAGACCCGAAGAGCGTTTTTGAATACGTCTTCTTTCGAATCCCAGCCAGAGCCATGGTATATCCCACAGAAACTTATTATTACTACGCGTTTGACGTTGGCGATAAGGCGCTTGCTGGTAATTTTCGTTTTGTGGACGCCCATCTCGGTGTGCTCCATATCGGATATTTTGACCGGATTGATCCGCACTCAAGCCGAAACGGAAGTGGAAGCTTTGGGAAAGAGGACGGCGTAACGGTTAAAATGAAAGATGCGTTTACCGCTCAAGTTACGTATCAAGGAATATCCCGAACGTTCTCGTTAAACCCTGATGGAAATCTTAAACCTCAGGATCTAGTGCTTCTTCCAGAAGAAGAGTTTGTAACTCGTGTATTTGATGAATCCGGATTCGAATTTGCTCTATTATTTAACACGAGCACGAAGGCTTTTTATTTCGTCTCAAATCACGAACTAAGCTTTCCAGATAGCAAAGCAGAAGGGCAAAACAACTACATACTCGCGCCACAGTCATCTTTCGTTTTCTATAATGATCCAGACTATGACCGGATGATTCTCGTAGGAGTGCACGAGAAAAATATCTATATGAACAGCTATTACGACGGTCCTTTCGATCAGGTGCCTCCACGCTTAGATTTGAGAGATAAGATTTACGGCGCATATCCTTATACCCGCTGGAGAGGAGGGATAGATTTGCACGGAAATTTCCTGATGATGAAGAATACTCGAGTTGCAATTTCTCCGTACACGAACTACCGAAAGTTAAAAGATCTCGTTGAGTATCAAGAGCGGTGCTTCAAAAAGCAAAGTAAAGGCGATCTTTGGAGCTGTTTGGCCTACGAATGGAAACGAGATTTTCATCGTTCGCGAGACAAGAACGGAGATTTGTTGAAAACCGGAATTGCCGATCACCGCTTATATAAGAGTCAAGGATGGCCAGCAAATCACTATAACGACGTAAGTGTGCATTGGCCGAGTGCGCACCAAGCTGAAAAGAGCGCAACCTGGCCACCAAATTTTCAAGGTTTTGATGATTCAGAATCTGAAGAGGATTTAACACGTGAGTATTCAAG
>JAGRAT010000493.1 GCA_020434495.1 Bdellovibrionales bacterium
GAAACTCAACCACCTCACCACCTAAAGAGTGAATCACTCTGCTTAGCGCTTTGGCCTGATCGCTCGGGCGGGTATTTAAGACATACCTTTTCACTATATCTCAGCTCTCTTCTATGGAGTTTTATACAAGAGACATTGCTCGTTCTTCCACTTACCTCTACTAAAGAGCTTCACCCTACGAGCGTCTGAAGTCCTCGTTCTTTCCTCAGTTCCCGAAAATCAACGTAGATTTCGACTGACTTTCTTTCAGGAGCTCCGCTTCACATTTCCCCTGTTTGTTCTTCCTCTTGCAATTCAGGTCGGGGCTTTTCGGTTCCTCTTCCGTTCCTCCCAAGCAGGTTTCTTCTCTTCCATTTTTTTAGCGATCTCATTAAGGCTCACAGGAGCAAAATCCCAGCAATCGACACCTACATTTACTGCTAGCTCGCCTTCAATTTCAGGGAGATTGCTATGTGAGTGACCGTAAAGATGCCAAGTGCCGTAATGCTTTCGATCCCAAACTCTAAGACAATAGTGCATAAGCACAATCATGGGGCCGTTTGGAACTTTCAAGAAATGATAATCTTTAATCCACTCAAACCGGTCTGCACATTCAGGCTTACAAGCGCTTTTGTCATGATTGCCTCTAATCAGATAGATCCGTCCATTAAGGCGATCGAGTATCGGCCTAGTATGCTTTGGGCTTTTGAGTGAAACATCACCAAGATGATACACTTTATCTTTCTCCGAAACCTTCTCGTTCCACTTTTTGATCATTGCCTCGTCCATATAGTACGAGTTCTCGAAAGGACGATTCTCAAACTTGATAATATTGGAATGTCCAAAGTGGTGGTCCGCTGTAAAGAAAATTGCCATAACTCTTTCTATTGCTGCTTGGAGCTCCTTTTCTTAGTAAACAAACGTTTACTTTCGTAGCTAGCTAGTAAGCAATCATTTACTACTGTTAACAACATGATCTCACCCTCCACCCGTAGCCGCCTCTAATTCGTTATGTTCAAAAGCTGAAGCCATTCTCTTTAAACCAGCCATCGAAATTCCAAGCTCTTCCCCGACTTCACGCCAACCAGCAACGGCTCGCCCAACCTTTCGAACAATTCTTTTTGCTTCCTTCGAGTCCAGCTCAAACTGAGAAGCCACCTCATAGGCCAAACCAAGTGATGCCGTACCATCATCCTCTGTGATGTTGGTAGTAAGAACCCGAGGTTTTATATCAGTCGGCATCGGATTCAAATCATACGCAGGGGAGAGCGTCCATCCATCTAAGTCCTGATACAAAAAACCATGATTTCTAAGATGATCATCTGTATTCGAAACAAGAATATTGAAAACCACTCGAGAGAAGAGCTCTTTCAAGTCATCCTTAGGCTTCGCGCCATGCATCTTTAAAGCATCTGCAATCTCTAGATAGGAATGTGATTCGTTATCTCGCGCCTCAAGCATGCTCATTGCTGATAGAAATGGTATTCTCTTACTTGACCTCTCCCCTGCCCTATCAAACCGACTAAGAAGTAAAGCGTGTCGTCTACCAATCTTTTCTAGTCGGCATTTGGGAACAGTAATTCCTGCTCGCTTTGCAAGGGTTAACGCAACGGCCTCCCATCGGACGACATCAATCTCATCATCCTTGTGGGGAAATTTAGCAATGAGAAGTTTCCCATTTGAGTCGAGGACTGACGCTTTTGGTCTAGCTCCTCCAAGGCTTGAGCCGGGTGCGATCAAAAGTCTCAGTTCTTCAACTGTTTCACTTTCACTGGCAATACTCTCTGCTGCTGAAAGTAGTTTTGGGAGCTCAACCAGTGGAGGAATTTTAGCTCCCTCCCCTATCGCCAAAAACGGTGCTCCAGGCTCCAGAGAAAACCTCAGTGCACCTTGTCTGGTAAAATCATTCACTCCTAAAAGGAAATCGACCTCAAAAAGCGTTCGAGGTGTTTCCTTAACATCCCTTGCTCGCCTTCTCTCAGCCCGACGCATAAGAGCCCTACCCCACCTATCAGGTGCTGAGTCCCCTATCGCCCCAAAGATAGGTTTATCTCCTCCGGTATGAAACGATCCAGGGCTGAGCATCAAGGCCGGATCAAGTGAAAATTTTTTCGGATTTGATAGCCACTCCTGATCGTATTCAAAACTGGCTGATTGCTTCTTGCCACGTACACGAGTCCAAAGCCTTCCGACAAGGAAAGGCGATCCACCTAAATCAATGTATACGAAGATCTCCCGTTCCATTATTTCTTCTTCTTGCTTTCTCCTATCCCCCGTTTCCGAATTCTCTTGGGAAGCTCTTGCTCGGCGAGTTCCAGCCCTACCTCGTCGTATTTTACGTCAATCAGATCAGAAAGCTTTTCTGTAAGGCCAAGTATAAAGAGCACCATTGCGTAAGACCCAAACGATACTCCCGGATCACCCTTTTCAATCTGATTCAACGTTACCCGAGTAATAGAAGCTCGCTCAGCCATGAC
>JAGRAT010000494.1 GCA_020434495.1 Bdellovibrionales bacterium
TTCTCGTTTGCATCTGCTACCTTGAAAGCGATCTCTTCAGCTCGAGTATTGTTTTTCCCGTATACTGGCTCTACGGAAGGTAAGCCGGTGGGGCAGATATATATCGTTGTATCCTTTATTTCGTCCGGATACTTTTCTGTCTCAAGGAATTCTCTAAATTTTGAAACTTTGTCGGCAAGACCTTTAGCAAGGTGAACTGCAATCTCTGCTTGCGAATTGGCAACTTGGCCAGAACCTTCGTGATGTTTAAGAATGTCACCTGTGGTAGAAGCTAGAGCGAGAAGATCGGTTTTCATTCCTATCAATTGCTCTTTTAAGTCAGGTTCGTTGTCTACCGCAGTTACTGCTGGAGTATTTCTCCCGGAGCTTTCAAGAGCACTCAGGCGATGACTCACCCCTTGAAAAGTAACATTCCAAGACTCGACCTCCCTTGGTTCTAGCGGTTGTTCGCTACTACACGCGCTTAGTGCAAGAAGAAGAGGTCCTAGGGCCTTTGTCTGATGCATATGAATCCTATCAAGTAATCCTCAAGAACTCTTGTTTGTTCCTGCTGCTAACCTCGCTCGAATTTATTACTATAATATTTTTATAGCAAAAGGTAAGCCGAAAGAGGGCTTTTCCTCGCCTTGGCGGCTGTCTACCTCTTTTATCCTCTAAACGGGGATTTCTTTGCCAATAAATAATGCCTATAAACAGCATTAATATGTCACCCGAATGGTCGGGCGGCGCATATCACCAAAGATTCGGTGAAGGAACCGTCGTGGATGACGGTGAAGGCAGCCCGCTACCAGAAGCAAGGGAAGAATCCCAGCTCGTGGTTTTTGAAGTTCTTGATGAGAAGAGCCCGGGAGATAAGCGAATGCTTACAGCCTCTCAGCGAATTCCGAAACTTGCTCCGGAGGAAGAGAGATTCTTTTCCTTAGATGAATTTTAGAGAAGTTGGTTGATTTGCCAGGAGTTCGGCTCAGGAGGGAAATTGGATCCAGAACCACCGTCGGAGGAGCGCAATGCGGATCGGGGTCGAGACGCAACCACTGAGGCTGGTGCGTTCCGTATTGACAAACCATTGCGCACCCCTAATCCCGTGGAACAAATGATACTTCATGGAGGCATGGGAGACCTTTTTCGCGAGCTTGCTGATTCCACTAGCGGCAGAGAAGTATTGTTTCATCATCTCCTTGAACATCTTCGACCACGATTCCCAATCATTTCAAACCGGTTGGGAATATCTGAAGGGGAGGTGTTCTCTCACTCGTACGGTGCCGTCAACTCCATAATCAACAGCTTTGATCCCGAAGCCGTTCGAAGAGATGGTGAGAAGCCCACGTTACTTGGTTTTGCAGTGGGAGTTTTTCAGAAGCGCGTGGTTGATGAAATTCGAAAGGAATCTCGATTTATACGAAGGAGTGCAGCGGTCAGGAGGATGTTTGATCGAGTCATTTCGGATCTGGCTAATGATCTGGATTACCTACCGAGATGTGATGATGAAGTGGTGCGGCAGCGAATCAATACTCTATTGCAGAATGGTGCAGTTCTTCCTGTCGTATCTAAGCATGATCAGCTTTCAAGAGAGAAGTTTGTTGAGTTGGTTCGGATCTATCAAGCGAACTTCCCCTCATCTCTGACCAGCGTGAAAGGTGGCGAGCTTGCGGAGGAGAGTTCATACAGTCCGGTGTCTGAATACACAAACAATTCCTTCACGGAAGGAGCTGTAGCTTCCCGAGATAAGATTGCGTTAGCTCTTCGATTTCTCTCCAAGCGTGAAAGAGAAGTGGTAGAGGGGATCGCTACCGGAAAGGCCAGAAGTGATATTGCTGACGAATTTGGGGTAAGTCCGAGTCGCATCTCTCATATGTTGAAGACTATTTCTCAGATCTTAAGCCGTGCCGAGATAATTAGTAAGGCACTATGTCGATACCCACTTACCGAATTGATACCTCCGCTTCAAAGTGCCGAGTACTCGGAAGCTCATCGTCTCTTTTCAGAGGAGTCCTCCTTGGTTGAGATCTACTCCGATCTATCGTCGAACGAATTCGCGAGCGCTAGAGAGAGGCTTTTGGGTGCGATAGAGGAGCGTCTTCCTAGGTCGAATAGTGTCGAGTGGGAAGAGAGAATTACCCAGTTCGCGGGTTTAGCACTTTTACCTGCTCCCCTTCGACAGGCATATGGGAATCACGTAGCAAAAAGAATCGGCTCAGGACCGATGTTTGGGAGTGGCGAAGACTCTCTAAGGGAGAATCGGTTGACCAGAGTTGCGTTGAAATGTGCTCGGATCTATCGAAGACAGTTACCTGAACTTCGTAGTGAGGTCTTGTCATCTGTAGAACTGCTGAGATCATCTTTTGATCGAGCTCTCTTGCTATCATTACAACAAGGGACGCCGACCGACTGTGAATTCCTTTCACAGTTGGGATTTGGAATTGAAGAGAAAGCATTCCCTAGATGCTTCTCCTAC
>JAGRAT010000495.1 GCA_020434495.1 Bdellovibrionales bacterium
AGAAGTCCAGAACGAAAGGCGGGAATGGGCTCTATCCGCAATCTCGCCAAGGAGATCTGCGACGTCCCAGTGTCATGGGTTGGACACGATACTCCCAGATTTCACGGAAACTGGTGGCCAAGAAAGAATGGTGATTGGAATCCGAAGTAAGTTGCTCGATTTTCCTGGAGCTAGCGAAAGAGTTTACTCGCCAGTGACCAGCCAGCGATACAGAGGAGAGTCCCCCCTACAACACTAACCATCACGTAACTCAGGATTATCAGGTACTGAGACTTCCGAAGCATGAGCAAAATATCAAAGCCAAACGCAGAGAAGGTGGTAAATCCCCCCAAAATTCCTGTAATGAGAAACAGCTGATATCCCGTACGATTCGGCTCAAAGGAAGCGAGATAAGCTGCAATAGCTCCTATGGCGAAACAACCAAGGAGATTCACCGACACGGTCCCGAGTGGGACCAATGAGTTGGGATAGTAGTGCAGCATCACCCGCCCAACGAGGAAGCGAAGCACCGCCCCGATAAAACCTCCGCAACCCACAATAACTGCTGAATAGAACACTTCCCTACCCCCCTCGAACTCCGAAGTACTGTAATCCTTCAAGCACTCCAGCGATGGTTTTTCCACGAGCGATGTAGTTTTCACCGCCTTCCCAGTTATTTGCTAACACTGCTGCTTTAACTTCCTGGTGAGCGTTCCCAACAACTATCCCGTGCATCTCACTTTCGAAGAGCGCGATATCGTTTCCCGAATCCCCCGCATACACCGCTTCGAGTGGACTCATCTGAAGCTCCTCCAAGATAAATCGAACAGCGTAGAGCTTATTCACTCCTCTCGGAAGAAGATCAATAAGGGCGTAGTGAGAATCTACCGCAAAACTTTCCACTACACAGAGCCTCTCCCTCCAAGGCGCAAGAGCTTCCTTCAACTCTCGACTTAACTCTGTACAGTAAAAACTTCGCTTATAGTTCCCCTGCTTCTCTCCTTCTTGAAGAGAGACTCCATTTATTTTCAACAAGGTGTCCTCAACTACTTCAACAGCGTTCTTATCCCAGAGTCGTGATAATTGCCGCGAGTAGCTCTCCATTGGTCTCCAACTCGATGGATCAAATTTGTCGGCAAGCGGTGACAGAGAACGATAGATAGATGTGCCAACATCACAAACGAGATAGTGCGGTACCGGTAGACCAGCAAGCGCTAGACCTGCAAGAGCTAATTCAAAATGCCTTCCAGTGACGTAGGCCAAGGTAAATTCAGATCGCGATTGGATGAGATCATGAAACTCTCTCAACTGCTGTGGATCAGGACTCTCATCCACTGGAATCAGAGTACCATCAAGATCGCTAGCAAACAGTTTAATCTCTTGACTCTCTTCCATTGTACTTCGTGGCCATTTTTCATTACGATAACCAACTGAACCATTGAACGAAAAGACTCATCCTTTGCGAAATGGATGGGATTCAAGCATGAACAGCCAACAGGCCAGAGTCGGTTCCGGCCTCTACATAATGCTTTTTAGCGTTCACGGCCTTTTAAGAGGCTCCGATATGGAGCTTGGAAGAGACGCTGACACTGGAGGGCAGATTCAGTACGTGGTAGAGCTTGCCAAAGCACTCTCCAACCATCCACGGATTCGAAAAGTTGATCTCGTCACACGATTGATACGAGCGAAAGGAGTAGATGATTCTTATGCTCAGCCCTTTGAGAGACTGACGGAAAAGGCACAGATAGTAAGAATACCCTTTGGACCGAGACGTTACCTAAGAAAAGAAAATCTCTGGCCTCACCTCTTCGCCTTGGTTGATGGCGCCATAGCGTACCTCCGTCAATCCGGTGAAACTCCAGACATTATCCATGGACACTACGCTGATGGAGGGAATGCCGGAGCGCACTTGGCGAAGATTCTCGGAGTGCCGTACATCTTTACCGGACACTCACTCGGACGGGTAAAGCGACTTCGGCTTTCTGAAAAATCACGCAGCTTAGAGAATCTTGATAAACGCTTTAACTTCCCCGGGCGCATAGAAGCCGAAGAAACCTCTCTTGATACGGCGAGTTTAGTAGTCGTGAGTTCGCATCAAGAGATTGAAGAACAGTACGCACTGTACGACCATTATGACTCTTCGCGGATGCGTGTTATTCCACCAGGACTGGATCTGACCCGATTTCGTGCTCCCAATGCGGCAGAGGGTTGGCCGCAATATTTTGAGGAGTTAAAGAAGTTTCTACGACACCCCGAAAAGCCGATGGTGCTTGCGATAGCAAGACCTGATGAGAGAAAGAACCTCGCGACACTCGTTAGAGCCTTTGGTGAAGCTGAAGAACTACGCGAAATGGCAAATCTCGCTATCGTGAGTGGCAACAGAGAGAGCCTCGAAAAGCTTGACCCACAGTCACGAAAGGTGCTCCGAAATCTCATGGTGTTGATTGATCGGTATGACCTTTATGG
>JAGRAT010000496.1 GCA_020434495.1 Bdellovibrionales bacterium
GCGATTGATATTGAGTGCAATCCGAGTGCAAGTCACTTTGCCTTTGAGAAAAAGAAACTCCGAGAGCTCTTTGTTCTCGAAGGATCACGGGCTTTCTGCTGTGCTTATGTGTACTCGAACTTGCTTGGATGTGAATCGGGGCGGCAGATTTACGATGGCGGGAATCTTATTGCGCTTGATGGTGAGCTCATAGCTCGCGGAGAGCGTTTCTCGTTTGCCGATCACGTTGTTACCACTGCAGAGATTGACCTCGATTATTCTCGAACCCTCTTCTCGAAGAAGCACTGGGCTGAACCTGCTTTTGATGGAGAGATCCTCTGTGTGAAGAGCGAGTTCGAACCACCGAAATCTGATATTCATCCGAAGTATGCGCCGGTCGAAGAGCCCGCGTGGGAGAAAACTGCCAACCCTATTTTTGAAGAGTTTACACGAGCTGTGCCACTCGCTCTCTTTGACTATATGCGAAAGAGCTATTCCAAAGGATTTGTGGTTTCCCTTAGTGGGGGGTGTGATTCTGCCTCAGTTTCGGTGTTGGCAAAGCTTGCAATAGCCAGTGCGCTGAGCGCTCTTAGTCTGGAGGGGTTTAGACAACGACTTGCCTACATTCCTGCTCTATCAGGCATGAGTGATGAAAATGAGCTACTGGGTTGGTTTCTTACAACTGTTTGGCAGCAGACTGAGAACAATTCAAAGGAGACCAAGGATTCTGCTCGAGCAGTTGCGAAAGTCGTAGGGAGCACTCATCACGAAATCGCCATCGACGACTGGGTCGCGAGTTATAAGGAGCGTATTGAGCAGTGTCTCGACACTAAGCTGAATTATGAGGAGAACGGGCTTGTGCTCCAAAATCTCCAGGCGCGAATTCGAAATCCGCTTCCTTGGGCTCTTGCGAACTATGATGGGAAGTTGTTGCTCACTACGAGTAATCGAAGCGAATCAGCGCTTGGGTATTGCACTATGGATGGCGACACCGCAGGGGGATTAAATCCAATTGGTGGGGTCGATAAGGCGTTTCTCCGTCGGTGGCTGAAGTGGATGGAAAGCTGTGGAGCGGAAGGTGTTGGAGCAATGCCTCAGTTAAAAGTAGTGAATGAACTCACTCCGAGTGCTGAACTGTTACCTCTGGAGGAAACGCAGTCCGATGAGGAAGACCTCGGACCATACGAGGTCTGCACCTTTATTGAAGACCGATTTATGCGGCGTAGCCAATCTCCGGCAGACATCTTTCCAGAGCTGGTTGAAAAGTTTTCGGCAGAGTACTCAAAAGAAGATCTTCACTCTTGGTTGCGTCGATTCTTTGTTCTCTTTGGTCGTAACCAGTGGAAGCGCGAGCGATTAGCTCCTTGCTTTCATGTTGATCATATGAATCTTGACCCGAGAACATGGTGCCGCTGGCCGATTCTAAACGGTGGATTTGAAGTGGAGCTTGCAGAGCTGGATCGTGTTGCTTTAGGCAGTAGTGTTGCTGCGGACAGTGGTTGTGAGGCGAGTAAGAGCGTGAAAACCGGTAAGAGCGTGAAAACCGATAGCACTAAAGGATAATTTGTTATGTCAGAGAGTGATTTTCCTTATTTGCATGGATTCTCTGAGGTTGAGCAGGACCGACTTTATCGTCAGGGGAGGTTTGCAGAGCACAGCATTTATCAGGATGTAGACTTCTCGCGAGCGAAAAAGATACTTGAAGTAGGATGTGGCGTCGGCGCTCAGACAGAGATCTTATTGAGGCGTTTCCCGGAGCTCTTCGTACACGGAGTGGACAGGAGCGATAATCAACTTGCTGCAGCCAGAAAACACTTAGCAATACAACCTCAGTTTCAGAATCGATACACGATAGAGAAGATGGATGCGACCCGATTGGAATTTTCCGAAGGAGAGTTTGACGGAGCGTTTCTCTGCTGGATTTTGGAGCACGTAAGCGAACCAAGTCAGGTGCTTGCAGAGGTTCGGAGAGTGCTTCGACCGGGTGGTCGGGTATTTGTTACTGAAGTGATGAACTCTACTTTCTTTCTTGATCCGTACTCTCCGAATACGTGGCGATACTGGATGGCGTATAATGACTATCAACTTGATCACTCTGGGGACCCGTTTGTCGGAGTAAAGCTTGGGAATCTCTTGTTGCAGCAGGGCTTTCGCGAAATCCAGACTAATGTGAAGACGTGGCACTTTGATAACCGAACTCCTGGGCGGAGAAAGGAGGTAATCGCATTTTGGACGGAGCTTATCCTAAGTGCTGCTGACCAATTGCTTCGCGATAAGTATGTGGACCAGGGCACTATTGACGGGATGAAAATAGAGCTCGATAGGGTGGCTTTTGATAAGGATGCCGTATTCTACTTCTCCTTTATGCAGGCAAGTGCCCGGGTTTAATATCGTTTTAAGGGTTTCCTCATTTCTCCGAGTACGGCTGGTTATTTGGAATCCATTGCTCGCCACTATTTT
>JAGRAT010000497.1 GCA_020434495.1 Bdellovibrionales bacterium
ACTTCGGTCCATGGTTTCAGCAAAGAGGGTGTAAGGCTTATCTTCTTTCGGTGTGACGATAACATCATATGTCTCAGCCACTCCGATTCGAAATTCGTCTGTTTCAACGGGCTTTATATTTTGTCCATCTGTTTGCACTACCGTCATCGGAAGGCCTGGAACCCGAACGTCGAAAAAGGTCATGGTGGATGCGTTAACAACTCGAAGTCGAATCCGCTCCCCTTTCTTCGCAATGAATGTCGTATTCTCATTTGTAGTTCTTCCGTTCATCAGGTAAGAAAACGTGGCACCGGTCACATCTGCTATATCAGTAGGGTCCATTCGCATTCTATCCCAAGCGAGTCGCATCGAGACTACTTCGGCAAACGACTTATTCTCTGCTTCCATTTGCTTATGAATATTTGCAAGGGTTGGTCGCTGAAAGTTGTAGTATCCCTCCATGGTTTTAAGTTTCCAGAGCACCTGATGAGGATCTTCAAAGGTCCAATCAGAGAGTATGATTGAGTACTCCTTGTCATATTCAATCGGATCAGTTTCTGCGGGCTCTACAATGATTTGGCCATAGTGACCAAGCTGTTCTTGAAGCCCCGAATGGCTGTGATACCAATAAGTGCCGTTTTGATTTACAGGGTACCGGTAGGTAAAGGTTTCTCCTGGCGCAATTCCTGGGAAGCTTAATCCTGGAACACCGTCCATCGTAAAAGGAAGGATAATCCCGTGCCAATGAATCGACGAGGACTCATCCAATCGATTATGCACACGAATGAGAGCCTCCCTTCCCTCTTTCATTCGAATAACGGGTCCTGGGATAGATCCATTAATGGAGATCGTTCGCCCTGGTCGTCCACCGATCAGCAGATCTTTCCACTCTAAGAAAAGGTCAATCCCACCCGATTCAGTTGCTGTAAGTTCGTCCTTAAGCCCAGCAGACTCTAAACTTTCTCCGAAGACAAATTGATAAGGTAAAAGAAGACCGACCCCTGTGACACAGGTTGCCCTAAGAAACTCCCTTCGGGAAATTTCTTTAAAAACGCTTTTCATCTCTTCCATGAGTACACCAATTTACCCCTTACCTTTTTAGAACATGGATTCATGAATCTTTCATCTCTTGTAAATTTGCTTCTTTCATTTCTCTTGTCAGAAAAAAGCTGATTACAGAACGAATTGCGACTATTGCTCCTAAAACGTAAAGCTCTGAGAGCACCGGATTATGAATAGTGTGTAACATGTCAGCTGCCAGCATAAAATCGAGCCCGAGCAACAGATATGTACCAAAATTAAATCTCGCAAACTCACGCTTTTTAAGCGCGTTTTCACCTTTTAACGCCAAGTATTCCGCTTTTAAAAAATAAAAAAGAGTAACCAACACACCCCATATAATGATGAAGCTTCCAGCAACGCTTACAACAATTGCTATAGTGTTGTAGATGTCTAAGTTCATAATCTTTCGTCCAAACCACTACATGCAGCATCTCTTCTTAATTAATTTTCTTGACAGAATTTTTGGTGTATTCCGCAAAGGTATCTTTCGAAGTAAAGTAGAGAACTTTTTTATCAGGCTTCATGACAATATATGCTGATGCTTTATCGACAGATTTTCCTGTAAGTGGGTCAATTGCTGTTCGAGCGGTGACATCTCCCTGTAACTTCGTCACACACATTTCACAGCACCCGTAATAGGTTTTCCCTTCAAATGGCACCGGAATCTGGTCTTCTGCCATGAATTTGTCGTTTACCATACAAACTTTATCGTTTGGTACTTCAGTATATGCCTCTTTCTCTTCAGCGAAGACGGCTGGAACAGAAAACAGCAAGGTTGCCAGTAAAAGAGATAGAACTCTTATCATACTTTCCTCCTTTGTAAGTTTTGTTTTAACTGAAAAAGAACTATTGGCGGGAGTAGCGTCCATTGAAGCAAGGGAGAAACGCCTATCTCTAGTAAAGTAGGCATCGCGTCCGAGTACTCCCATGTCTTAGCAATTTTAGTGTTATACCACTCACTCCAAACCGTGTACCCAAATCCAAGCAATACAAACAAGATGCTGGCTAGCTTGCTACTTGTCTTCCACCAGTAGCGACTACGAAAAACCAAACTTGTTAGGTAGAACACCGAAAGAAGAATCATGACATCTCCTACGGTGCAATGAAGGCGGGTCCATACAATATACCAGAAATCGTGGTTGCCATCGGTGTAAAGCGATGAGTGGGCGAATTCCCAAAATAGATTAAGCACTCCTCCTACCATCACTATCGTAAATTCAGGAGCACGTCGTAGTTTGTAAAGAAAGTTCATGTCCAATCTCAATACTATTTCCTAGTGATGTTTATACCAACCAACATCTCTAATATCATTCCAGGATGTTGTCTGATGGCATTCAAAACATTCATTCACATTAGCATGCGGCTTACCGGCAACTTT
>JAGRAT010000498.1 GCA_020434495.1 Bdellovibrionales bacterium
AAAGATGAATAGGGCCAGGAATCGAACGGTGCCTCTCTGTTCAGACCCAAAGAGAATTTTTCTCTTTCCCCTAGCCAAAAAACTTGGAACGCTCTGTAACGCCAAACGAATGGTTACGACTACTCTCGTGGCCGCCTCGTGCGGTGTGTTTAACTTCGTCTAAAGATAAGGAATGGTATGAACAACACCACTAAGACAATTTCAGCTCTTGCTATCGCTGGAATGATCGCTGGTCTAACGACTTCTACTGCAGTTGCGGCTGAGCCGGGTATTCTTGCTAAGGGAAAGAACGTTGTGGCTGAAGATAGCTGTAACGCCAAAGACAAGTGCAATAGCGGCGATGACTGCAAAGGAAAAGATGAGTGCAAAGCAAAAGATAGCTGTAAAGGCGAAGCTTCTTGCAGTGGCTCTGATAAGTGCAACGGTAAAGACGGTTGCAGCGGAGAAGAGTAATCACACCGTAACTACGGAATGCGAAAGAGGAGGATTCCTCCTCTTTCGTTCTCACCCAATTTACTACTGAGGTAAATGTCGGCTAATCAGTTTAACGACAACTCGGACTTAGGCGTCGGGATAGGGCTTCGCATCCCGCATTACGACCACATTCTCTCTGAGACGCCACCGGTCGAGTGGTTTGAAATCATCTCCGAGAACTTCTTGATCGATGGTGGCCGGCCACTCGCAATTCTCGAGCGTATCCTTGAAAAGTACACCGTTATTCAACACGGAGTGTCCTTGTACTTTGGCTCTCCGAACGAGGTGTCTGAAGATCACCTCAAAAGATTGAAAGAACTCGTCCAATTCACCAAAACGCCCTGGCTGACTGATCATCTGTGCTGGGGAAGCGTTGATGGCCAGTATAGCCACGACCTTTTACCTCTCCCATACACCACAGCAGTAGCTCACGCGGCAGCAGAAAAAATCATGCGCGTAAGAGACTACCTTCAGGTACCGATCTCGGTAGAGAACTTAAGTAGCTATGTTGAGTTTACCGGCTCAGCCATGAGCGAATGGGAATTCCTCACCAACGTGGTAGAGGCTGCGGACTGTGGTATTTTGCTCGATGTAAACAATATCTACGTCTCTTCCGTTAACCATAAGTTCGATCCCTATACGTACGTGGATAATATCCCTCTGGACCGAGTAGCACAGATTCACATCGCCGGACACTCACCGCATGACCGTTTCATCATCGACACCCACGATAGAGCTCCAATCGATCCCGTTTGGGAACTTTACGCTTACGTCATCTCCAAGATAGGACACACACCCACTCTCTTAGAATGGGATGCAAAGATTCCTTCTTTCGACGAAGTGCATAAAGAAGCGATGAAAGCCACTCAGTGGCTAGACCAGACGCCCCGTACGAGCCAAGTGGAGAGGAGACAAGCCGTCAGTGGAAAGTAAACGTTTGGATCACATCGATAGCGTCGAAGATTTGAAAAATCTTCAACGAACATTTTTTGATGTCATTCGCCGTCCACTCCTCTCTGGAGACAAGATGGCCCCTGATGAGCGGGTACCCGAGTTCATCGCGGGAAATGCCGTCATGAAGCCAGAAGAGCGTATCGAACTTTACGCACAGCAGTACTGGTGGCGGCTTCTCGATAGCCTGATCGACGACTTTCCGATGGTTTCTCGCGCCATTGGAGAGAGTCGGTTTCGAACTCTTATCGAGCAGTATCTCACCCACTATCCATCGGCTTCCTACACTTTGAGACATGCAGGAAATCGCTTGGCAGACTTTATTCGCATACGGCCAGAACTTACCGAACCCTTCACAGGCTTTTGCCACGATGCAGCAATGCTTGAATACACTATTCCAGAGGTGTTCTGTGCTGCGGATTCAAATCCAATCACCTTGGCGGATCTTCAAGCAGACCCAACAGAGCTAAATTTCGCCCTGAAGCCAGCGCTTACCCTTCTGGAGCTAGACTACGCCGTTCACGAGGTACTTGAGCAGGATAGACTCGAGAAACAGAAAGGGCGTGGTGATGCGAGCAATGTACTGGAGCGAGAGGAGAGGTCTCAGGGCGACTCTACCGCAGAGAGAACAACCAACTCTGGATTCTCTCCCGAGAAGCTCCAAAGAAAATGTTTTCTAGCCGTGCACCGGATTGAATTCTCCGTTTATTGCAAAGAACAGAGTGAAATCCAATTCATGATCCTCAAAGACCTCCAGAGCGGCATCCCGCTTGAAGAGGCGCTACAATCAGCGGCAGTGGATTTACAATCCAGTGGAGACTCCCAGCTCGATATTGGCAAGACCTTTCAGGACTGGGTGAGCCTCGGATGGTTAACGAAACGGCTCGGTTGACAAGGCGGCTGAGTAACAGATACCCCTTGAGCTCTGCGTTCTCTGCGTTCTCTGCGTTTTATTTTGAGCTTGAATTTATCGCAGAGCAG
>JAGRAT010000049.1 GCA_020434495.1 Bdellovibrionales bacterium
ACCCGCCTTCTAAGCGGATGGTCGGAGGTTCGAATCCTCCCTGGTGCGCTCCTGTTTTCCGGGTCTGACTCGGACAGATGGGTAGTTCGTTGATAGACTCTGGTAAAGCGATTGGGTTTCGCTATAGCATTTAGCCCATGACAGACGTAAATCCATATATCGGTATTCTCATTCTCGCGGTTCTTACCGCTGGCTTTCTTATTACCATGCTGGTTCTTGCTACGGTGTTGGGCCCGAAGAATCCTACGAAGACGAAGCAGCTTCCGTTTGAATGTGGCTCGGTGTCTGTTGGTAATGTTCGAGATCAACGGTTTAATGTGCGTTTCTACCTCGTAGCCATGTCATTTATCCTTTTTGATATCGAGGTTATCTTTCTCTACCCATGGGTGGTGAATATTAAGCCCCTTGGCTGGACGGCGTTTTGGGCAATGATGGTGTTTATCGTTGTGATATCCCTTGGCCTTGTTTATGAATGGCGGAAAGGTATCCTCGATTGGAAAGACTGAAGTTTGCCTGAGAATACCCCCGAGAAGTTTTGAGAATCCTCTCTCTCCTGTTTGCAGCTGTCTTACTCTGTTGCACAAGTTGGCACACCTCTCTTCCCATTTTTCGGGATCTTATATTTGAACAATTGCGAGACTATGGAGCTCTGCTGATTAGCGGCTGGGCGCTCCTTTTATTCATAGCATTCCTTCGTTTGATTCATCGGCAGAAAAAGCGAGAAACCATTCTCCTTGGTCTGCTCTGTCTGTCGGCGATTTTCTACCTGTCGATCCCGCTCTTCCCATACTTCTTTCTCTCCGAACAAGTTGATCCTGAAGATGGTGACGGCCTCCAAGAGCTTCGTTTTCTTCTAACAGAGGGCGACTTCTCGAAGCCTGAGATTGAAAAGCAGCATACTCGAATTCGGCCGAATTTCTGGTTTGCTACGCACAAAAAAAGTGGGCACAAAGAGAGGGATTTGCTCACAGCGAAAGGTGACTTTGCTTGTGCCTATCATCTTGGATCTTCAGACGAGTGGGTTTCTACAGTGTTTGCTGAAGTGTCTTGTGACGCATTCTCCAGTTTTTGGTTGGTGCCATCACATATAGAGGCGCTGAAGATAGTCATCCCCTTGGCTCGGCATGAGGCCACAGTCTATTTTGTTCGAATGCTTCGCGGGGAAGGGGAGGAGGTTTATTACCATAACTTTCTCGCGTTTCGTCGACTCACATCCATTATTCGCCAATTGCCGAACGTCGTGCTGGTAACGAGTGATGCGATTTCGCCGTGGACGCGATTGCACCAATCGCTAGCAGCAGGTGGTAGATTGCATGATGTCATGTGGAATGAGTGGGGGGTACGGGAGCTGTTGATGCTTCCTCCCTTTGGAGAGCCTTACTACGACTCGGTATTTTTTAAGGGAGTATTGCGGAAAAAATCACTGGCGATGGAATCGGACTTTCAAAGTCAAATTATTGCAACGCTCACTACTTCCGGTGGCTCAGAATAAAGGGCTTCTACGAAGGAAATTAATAGTTCTATTTCGCCTTAACCTTTTGCCAAAGGGTTTCAAGGGTTTCTCTTGGGAGGTTCGCCAGATCGCGTTCTTGCAGCTCGCTCATAGCGAGATCTTCCAGGTGAGCGAAGCGTTTCTTAAATTTCCGATTTGCTGCCTTTAGGGTAGATTCCGGTTCAAAGCCAACCTTTCGAGCAAGCTGGGCTACGGTGAAGAGGAGGTCACCGATCTCCTCTTGTAGCTTCTGAGGGTCAGATGTGGCGAGTTCTGCCTCAACTTCACCCAGCTCTTCACGAACTTTCGCGAGCACCTCTTCAGCGGTGTCCCAATCAAAATTTTTGGGAGACACCTTCTTTCCGATTTTATAGCACTCCATCAAACTTGGGAGATGGCCCGGTAAGTCATCGAGTAGATGGGTTGATGTCCCACTTTCCCGCTCTTTCTTTTCTTGTCGTTTTACTGCCTCCCAGGTTTGCTTTACCTCTTCAGGAGTAGAGGCGTTGCCGTCTCCAAATACATGGGGATGTCTTCGTATAAGTTTTTCGCACAGCTGATCAGCTATCGATTCTATGGAAAATCGACCTTCTTCTGAGGCAATTTGGGAGTGTAGGTATATCTGCAATAAAAGATCTCCCAACTCCTCTTCTAGTTTGTCAGGCGAATCTTCAATCGCCTCGACAACTTCATAGGCTTCTTCAATGACATATTGGGTGAGAGTTTGATGGGTCTGTACTTTGTCCCAAGGACAGCCATTCACGGGATCTCGAAGTTGAGCAACAATTGCTTTAAGTCGTTCTAGTGGATTGGTCATATCGAGACGGGACACTAACATGTCGATGAGAATGCGCCAAGCAGAAGGCTTCAAGCCGAGCAGGGTGATGCTCACGTACTTTAGCGACTACGTTTGCCAGTGTGCTTCCAGTACTTATCACATCGTCAACGATGAGCACGGATTTGTCTCTTAAGGAGATGGGAAGGCAGAAGAATGCGTTCTCTGCATTTGAAAGCCTCTCCGCGGGGAGTAGATACTTTTGTGGCAGCGTGAGCCGGAATGGAGAATAGAGAATGAAATAGCACTCAATAAAGCTCAGAGCTCTTCCCATGCATGATTTTGCTATGGCGGATGCCAACAGGCGAGGGAGATGGAATCCTCGACTTCGAAGAGACCTCCATCTGCTTGGAACGGGAAGGATGAGGTCCCAGGCATCTTGGCCTAGCGCTTGTCTCGAAAAATGTTCTGTGTATTTGGCTAGCGCCCATGCTGCTCTTAGCCGATTGTCTTGCTTCGCCACTTGGATGATTTGTCCGATCCGATCGGTATAGCAGTGAGGAGAGAGTAGTGAGTCTGTCGAACACTTTCCCTGGGTGACTTTACGGCACTTTTCATTGAGAAGAGCGTGAGCGCACGGTTCGCATAGAAATCCTCCTGGTGAATTACAGAGATAACATTGATAGAGAAGATTCATACACTTACTAATCGATATTTAAGAGAATTTGTTGTCTTCTTTATTTCGATATGATTCGGGAGCTACAAATGAATTCAGTCCCGTCCCGCTACATTTCTCTGGCGGGGAGTGTGCTGTCTTCGGGAGATTCTCCCAGGTCTTCAATCATTTGGATTCTCGTTTCAGACCTCAGCGGAACCTTTACTCGAAATGTAGATCCCTTTCCCTCAATGCTCTGAACTTCGATGACTCCACCCATAGCAGTAACGAGCCTCTTACAGATGGCAAGGCCCAACCCAGTGCCGCCGTAGTTTCTCATAGAAGAGGAATCGGCCTGGTGAAACTCATTGAAAATGGCTTCTAACTGATCATTCGAGATACCAATCCCATGATCTTGTACTTCGAGCACATAGCAAGAATCATCTTCCTCCCTTGAGATACGGATCTGAATAGCGCCACCAGGATTTGAAAATTTGACCGCGTTTCCTATGAGGTTAAAGAGGACCTGTCGGAGTCGTAGGGCATCGCCGACTACCTGAGTGGGCACGGAGGTAGCAATTGTTATCTCGGAGGTTATTCCCTTTTGCCTGAGCTGATCGGTAAAGAGGTAGAGTACCTTCTCTATCTGTTCAGAGAGATCTAGTGGCTCGTTCTGTATGGCTATTACCCCTGCTTCTAGGTTTGAGAACTCAAGGAAATCTTCAAGTATAACCAAAAGTGATTCGGCGGATTCGCGGGAGATTGAGAGGTATTCCTTTGCTTCTTGAAAATCGTTGCTTTCTATTGCCAGTGTGAGCATGCCGAGCACCCCGTTCATGGGCGTTCGTATCTCGTGACTCATATTGGCAAGGAATTCCCCCTTTACCCGTTGAGCTACCTCTGCGGTCTTGGCAGCCTCCGTTAATTGATCGAGGAGGGTTTTCCGCTCCTTTGTCGTAAAAGCGATCGAACGATAGTTCTTGCTCATTCTTATCGCCGTTACGATCAGGAAGGGGAGAAAGGCCATAAGGGCAACGGTGAGGTGCCATGGGGTGTTTTCGTTGAAGAGAAATGTGAGCGGTATTGGACCGAGGAGTAGGGTAATGAGTATGAGTCCAGCGCCGAGAATTACTGATGTTGATGCTGCAGCGCCCGCTGCGACTCCGCTGAAGATGACAAGCTGAGTGATAAGCTGCTCAGAAGTTTCATGTGGGGTAATACCGATAACAAACATAGACCAAAGGAGGGCAGATAAACCCACAGCAAATGTGAGTTTTGCAGCATGCTCTGTTGAGCGATCGACAGAGAGCTCTCTTTCGACAGAGCGCCTTAATAAGATTCTGTATCCGCTTACTCCAATTGAGAGTGCGATCCAAATTGAAAGAAAGAGCTCAACATCTTGCTCCCATGCAGATATCCCAACGAGGATAGCACAAAGAGCGTTGCCAATCGGAGCGGCTCGGTTGTGGTGACAGAAAAGCCTTACCTGCTCTTCGTGAACAAGTTTTCCAACTACCCCGTCTTTCTCAACTGGTATGAGATCAAGTTTTTCTAAGAGAGTTCTCATGATTTCCCATGTGGAAAATCGGAAGAACTGGGAAATTCCTTTAGGGTTGGAAAATTAAAGATTTTCCAGTCATAGCTGAGGGTTGGGGGAGCCCCATTACTTCGAGAATGGTAGGAGCCACGTCGCAAAGTGCTCCGTCTTTTCGAAGGGATACGCTACTTTTGCCGTTCTGGAAAAGTATCACCGGAACCGGGAAGGTAGTGTGGGCGGTGTGGGGGTTCCCGGTTTCGGGATCGACCATCATTTCAGCATTGCCATGGTCAGCGATTATGAGGGCTGTGCCATGTGTTCCCTTTAGAGCCTCCAGGATTCTCCCGAGGCAACCGTCTACCGTCTCTACGGCCTTTACAGCAGCGTCAAACACGCCGGTGTGTCCTACCATATCGCCATTTGCAAAGTTTAGAACTATCAAGTCATGCCCTTTTGCTTCAATGTCAGCAACGACGCGTTCTGTAACTTCAAGAGCACTCATTTCGGGCTTTTCGTCGTATGTCTTAACGTCTCGAGGGGATGGGATGAGAATACGATCTTCTCCTGGCAACTCTTCCTCTGTTCCGCCGTTAAAGAAGTAAGTTACATGAGGATACTTCTCAGTTTCTGCAATCCGAAGCTGAGTGAGTCCTGCCTGGGATACGAGTTCTCCGAGGTGATCTTTAAGGGATTGCGGAGGAAAGAGAACTGCATAAGGAAATGTGCGATCATATTGAGCAAAACAAAGTACCTGATCGCTGTCCAGGCATTTGTGATTTCTCGAAAAGTGGGTGAAGTCTGTATCCGCAATCGCATGAACGATCTGCCGCATTCTGTCTGATCGAAAATTCCAACAGATAAGGCCATCCCCAGGATTGATAGGATGTGGCGAGATAGTACAAGGAGTGATGAACTCATCGGTGATACCTTTTGAGTACTGTTCTTTTACGATCTCTCGAACAGCAGCAAATCCATCAAATTTTGTTGTGAGTTCATTCGGAGAGTTTCCTTGGATGGCATTATACGCCTTTTCCACTCTCTCCCAGCGGTTGTCCCGATCCATCGCGTAGTATCTGCCGCTGAGGGAGCCAACAGTGACCCGAGATTTCAACGACGAGCACACTTTTTCAATGGCATCTATATCTTCGAGAAACTGCTGTGGTGCAACATCTCGTCCATCAGCAATGAGGTGAAGTACGAAGCCATGTTGTGGAACTTCGTCCTCTAAAGATTGCATGAGGGAAAAGAGGTGATTGAGATGCGAATGCACCCCGCCAAAGCTGCACAGTCCAAGGAGGTGGATATCTCCACCAACCTTTTTGATCCTTTTATTGAAATCCTGGAAAGCTTGAAGGGCTGATACTTCATCGTCTTTAAATGCATCGCCAATTCGGAGCAGCCACTGCTTTACAACTCTTCCAGCTCCGATGTTTAAGTGCCCAACTTCTGAGTTTCCCATCTGTCCTTCGGGGAGTCCCACTGCAGGGCCATGGGTTGTGAGAGTGCTATTGGGATATCTCGCTAACAGCATATCGAGAGTAGGAGTGTGGGCCGCAGTGACTGCATTTCCCTCATTGCTGGGGTTGAGTCCTACTCCATCGAGTATGCAAAGAAGCGTTGGAGAACGATCCATATAGCTTTCCTTAAGAACGCCTTCTCCCTTCCTCATGAGGAGAGAGGGCTACTTTACCCGCTCGAGAGCTGGGTAGTATGTCACTCCACCATTTGCCGAAGGCTCATACGGGAGCATGAGGAGCGCTTCGTGCTCCCCCCGAATCTCAAGAAGTTGTTTCCAAACTTGAGCGGCCTCGCTGTATCTCTCTTGCAGATTCATGGAATAGCCCTTGAGTCCTAGATACTCCTTCCTGATGGAGACGTCTTCCGATTCTTCCAGTTCTGAAACGAGGGAGAGGGTATTGAGAGCATCCTCCGGTTTGCCGGTTAAAACATAAACGCGAGCCAGGTCGAGCTGCGCCTTTTGTCGATCTTGTTTGGCCGATGCGTTTCGAAGCGCTGTCTTCGCAGCTGCAAGCGCTCTGTCGCCGTCATCCTTTTCAAGCCACAAGTCGATTGCGCGCTTCCACAGAGATGGGGCTTGGTTCTCTTTCGCAGCTTTGAGAAGCGATTCTGCTGCTTCAGAGGTATTACCGGCCTGGATTTCCAGCTCCACTAGCTCGAGAATCGCTGGAAGAAAACGAGGGTGTTGGTGAGCAAACTTTCGAATGGCCTTAAGCGTTCGCTCAAGTACTTCCTCAGCTTCTCCTCCCTGTTGAGCGAGATCTGCTTTGAGCCCTAGAAATTTTAATTCAATCGATTCATCGGAGGTGGCATCTCCACCAGCAATTTCAAATTGTTTCTGGTATTCCCGAGCATCTTCAATTCGGTCAAGTTGAATTGAGAGTTGTCTTGCTTGTGCTGCAGCAAAGGGGGTTGGCTCTTGGTATAAAGCAAGTGCGAGGTTGTCGAGAGCTGCCGTTTTATTCCCGAGCTTCTGATTAATATTCGCTGCTTGAAGCAGCACTTCGACGTTTGAAGGATCCGCCTCTCTTGCTTTGTCCAATACCTTCAAAGCCTGTCGAAGGTCGCCACCCTGTTCGAGGGTGCGTGAAAGTTCCACTCTTGCGAGAAGGCTTGTTGGATCTCGTTTGATGAGTTGTTGCCAAAGCTGGCTTGCACGATCAACTTCTCCAGCCGACTGTAAGGCCCGAGCTTCAAGAAGGGAGTTGATAAACTGGTGTTGCTTCTCTTCCTTCGCCTTGTATGTTCTTTCACGCCAGTAAGATTTAATTGAGTTCGTAATGACAAAGTAGTAAGCGCAAGCAAAGCCAAAGGCAAAGCAGCCGAGGAATATGATTCCACCCATGAGGGTGATCTCTCGGTGGGGGCCATAGTGAATGGTCACCAACTCCTGATTGAAATATACAGCGGCGATACACGCCACTACTACGAAAGCGACAAGGAGAAATCGAATAATCTTCGATACCATCGGATAATTCTCTCGCAATTCTGATGAACCAAGCGGCTCAACTGTTGGTTTTTATTACTATGGAAGAGAGACTTCGTAATGTAAAGCAAAGGCGTGGTGCCAAGGGAGGGGTGGGGCGGACTGGAGGGAGATCTCATCATCTCCTCTTGAGGGGGGTAACCACAGGAGGAGATGATATGAAATTCGCTTAGGCGGCGCTTAAAACTTCTCGCCCTTCAGAATCGCGAGAAAGACAGAGCTTCTTCGCTTTTACCCAAAGACCCTCTAAATCATATTGCTCGCGCATAGGTTCGTAGAACACATGAACCACCACGTCGATGCAATCAATGATTACCCAATGACCTTCCTCGTATCCCTCAACGAATTCGGGATGGATTCCTTGCTCCTCAAGGGCACTGAGCACTCTATTGGTAATACCCTGAGTCTGTCGATCGGATCGACCGCTCACGATTACAAAGTAGTCAGCAATATCGAAGACATCATGAACGTCAAGGATTGAGAGCTCTCTCCCCTTGGCTTCAAGGCATGCGTCCACTACACGTTGAACTGTCCCCAGCGACTCATTGACCTCGGTCAATGAGGAATGGGACTCAAGCGCAGGAGCAGAGCTCACCTTATGCTTGTTCAATCTTGTCATAGAGCAAGTTCTCCTTTCATTTGGATTGTTACTGATATGTTAAAATAGGTCTGTTCTTCAATTGCTATGATAGAGCTCCGTTCCTTTGAGCTCGATGGTTTTATTGGAGAAATAAGACAAAGCCGCAAGGGCAGGGCGCACACAGTGCGAAGATGATCTGTCCGATGATGAAAAGAACCGCACAAATGTTGTGGGTTAAAATTCAACAGGCATTCCTCCCAAAATTAAGATGTTTATAAAGCTTCTCGCTAATGAGATTTCAGGAGTTGGTAGAAATTGGAAATCTGAGGGGAGAAATTGAGAAGTTCGTTCTTGCTGAGGAGATTTGCCGATTCTGACCACCGACTCGAAAAAGCCCGACTCGAAAAAGCCCGACTCGAAAAAGCCTTCTATAAACTGAGTAGTCACTGAATCACTGGCGTGGTTAATAAGTTCTCCTTTTAGACTTAATTCAATTATACGTAATCATTCAATCAGCTACAATTAGGGAAGTTTCTAGAGACAACCCCCTCTACCTTATCTGTCGGAAATTACTCTCGATTTCTTTACCGAGTATTGATTCGCCCTAGGAGATTTTCTCTAACTCATTGAAAACTATGCCCAAGGTGTCCGCCACCCCCTGACCCGAAGCGCTAGAGATGGTGCAATATTTAGAAGCGTATCGCGAGACGATCGGTGCAACTGTGTCGGCAAGGGGAAAGTCCGCCGGGAGGGCGTCTATTTTTGTGAAGGCGAGAAGCCTCGGCTTGTTGAAGACTTCTTCGGAAAACTCTCGGAGTTCTTTCTCAATGGTCGCAATGTCTTTTTCGAGCTGGCTTTTTCCGTCCTCGTGTAGGAGGGGAGTGACGTCGACCAAGTGAAGTAAAACCTTGGTCCGCTCTACGTGTTTTAGAAACTGAAGGCCTAGTCCTTTCCCGAGGTGGGCTCCCTCAATCAATCCAGGAATGTCTGCCATTACACATGTCTTTCCTGAGGGTGATTTTACGATTCCAAGCTGTGGTTCTTTGGTTGTAAACGGATAGTCTCCTATCTCAGGACGTGCTGCAGATACTCTCGAAAGGAAGGTCGATTTCCCGGCATTCGGGAGGCCAAGCAGTCCCACGTCAGCAAGGAGCTTGAGAGAAAGTTTGAACTCCCCCTCTTCTCCCGGAGTTCCGGGTTGTGAGTGTCTCGGTGCCTGATTCGTGGCGCTTTTGAAAAAGGTATTTCCTTTACCACCTCTACCACCTTTAGCGATTACTACTCGGGCACCCTCTTCGGCGAGGTCTGCGACAAAGGTTTCTTCTCCCTTTTCGGAAAGGCGAAAGACTTCCGTGCCAACCGGTACCTGCAAAGTGATGTCTTCACCATTCTTACCGGATTTTCTTCCTTTATCTCCTGCGCCACCCTTCTCGGCCATCCAATGAGGGCGGTAACGGAAATCGAGAAGGGTGTTTTTTGAGTGGGTGGCAACTGCGACTATGGAACCTCCATTTCCGCCATCTCCACCATCTGGCCCCCCACGCGGGACATATTTCTCCCTTCGGAAGTGAGAGGCTCCCGCTCCGCCGTCACCGGCCTGTACAGAGATAGTGACTTCATCAACAAATTTCATAGTGTTCAAATTCTGCGATGACCTTTACGGGGGCGAAGGGCAGCTAACTCCTTTCTTGCCATCACGGATACAAATTAGCGCTCTCGGAAGTAACCCACGGTGCGGTCTACATCATAGTAGAAACGCTTTGCTGACCGTGCGGCGGTGTTCTCGTGTACGGGTGCTTGAGTGTTCTGATGATCACAACGAGCTCTACCAGTCACTAATTGGATTCGGTTCTGTTCTTATCCTTCCAGAGGGAGAATGCTGATCCGCTTTTTGTCACTCTGAGAGAACTGTACGGTCCCATCAACGAGAGCGAATAGGGTAAAATCTGAACCAGTCCCTACGTTATTGCCAGCATGGAAAGTTGTCCCTCGTTGACGAACAAGGATGTTTCCAGCTTTCACTTGCTCTCCCCCGAATTTCTTAATTCCGAGGCGCTTTCCAATTGAATCTCTACCGTTCTTTGAGCTACCACCCGCTTTCTTATGTGCCATCTGTCTTTCGCTCCTAAGTGAAAATCTGAATAGGGTAAAAATCTGAATAAAAGTGTGCCTACGGAAGCTGTGCAATCTCTACTTCTACGAAAGTTTGCTTGTGTCCTTTTTTGTTGTGGTATCCTTGGCGACGAGTTTTCTTATAACTGACCACTTTCTCACCACCTTTCAGTCCGAGAACCTTTGCTGATACCTTAGCACCTTCAACGGTCGGTGTTCCCACAACGGCCTCGGTTCCCGCCTTCTTGCTAAGAAGCACTTTGTCGAAGCTAATCTCACTCGGAACTTCCTCTCCATTAAAAGGAGCATTATCCCATTCGACGAGTACTCTGTCCCCTTCAGCAACCCGATGTGAATGAGCGCCAACTTGAATAACGGCGTAACTAACATCCTTTTTCTCTTCGCTAGCGGCAATCTTCTGATCTTCAGTAGTGCTCTTTTTAGCCATCGTAATTTCCTCTACCTCTGTTCGGTCCTAAATCTTGTCTTTCCTAACTGCTGCTCATCTTCAGTTTAAGCAGAGCCCCCTAATTAAAGAGCCCCCTAATTAAAGAGACCCCTAATTAAGCAGAAAGCCCTAATGGCATTAAGAGTCTCTCTGCAGAGAACAATCAATCTGCCCCCTAGGATTTGGGTGGCTAGAGATGTCCAAGGGGAGCTTCGCTGAACCGGTGATCCTTAACTCAAGTATTTACGTTGCTTAAGGCAATCCGAGTTGCGATACTTGGAACTCGTGAAGTTAACGGGGAACGCTTTTTAAATCAAGCATTTGGAGGGGGTTTTTGCCGTTTCGGAGTGATTATTAGAGGTTAACTTTTTGGTTAATGGACCCAAAACCATTAGTCTATTAGGCAGGGAAGAAAAACATAAGAATCTTCACTATTTTGGGATGCGCCTCGGTTGAGAATTGGCAAAACATGAGGTGCACCGGTATGTGGGACAGGACTTCTAAGTGGGATAGGGATTCTATTACATCCACTGAGAATGTAACGTCTTCACCTAACAGTTTTCGTTTGTGAGCGCTATTTTGGCAGGTAATCAATTAGTAATTGGTGTAGTTGAAGATGACGAATCGGTCAGAAGGAGTCTTCAGCTCAATCTCGAACTTGAAGGATTTATCGTTGTAACGGCATGCGATGGAGAGGCTGGACTCTTAATGGTTCATAAAGAACAGCCCGACCTATTAATCCTGGACGTTATGATGCCGAAGAAGGATGGGCTCCAGACCTGTAAGGAGCTGAGAACAAAGGGGATTTCTACCCCGCTCATTTTACTTACCGCGAGAAGCGCCGAGGTCGATAAGGTGCTCGGACTTGAGCTTGGGGCAGATGACTACCTGGCGAAGCCCTTTGGAATGAGGGAGCTGGTGGCTCGCGTTAAGGCCCTGCTCAGACGGACCCAGGAGTCTTCAGATGTGGATCGCGTCGAGTTTGACGACGTTGTCGTTGATTTTAAGGCCTACCGAGCTGAGAAGAATCAGGAGCCGGTCGAGCTCTCTGCGAGGGAATATCGACTCTTGCGATATCTGGTAGCTAAAAACGGTTCAGTTGTTACCCGTGATGAACTACTCGATGAGGTCTGGGGTTATAACTCTTACCCTTCGACCCGAACTGTTGATAATCACATAGCCCGACTTCGCCAGAAAATCGAGCGGGATGTGACCCAGCCAAGACATATCATTACCGTCCACGGCGTTGGGTATAAGTTTGTGGGCTGAGAACTCGTCGGGACGTTGTTCTGCTGAGCTCTCTTGATAACTCAATATAAATCTCAGTAGTCTTATTTCCTGAAAACAGGTACTTAGCCAACAAATTCGCTCGCTTGTAACAAATTTGTATCTACCCTGTCACAATGTTGCATCCTTTTTGTTTGGGTTGAATCAAACCTTATGACTGGCCAAAAAAATGACAGTCGGTTTTGGCGGTTTAGGATGCAGTCCTGTGGCCGGAAATTTTAGTACATGGTTATAAAGTGGGGTTGAGCGTAGAAGCTCTGATGGGCACTCACGAGAAACAATAGATTTATGTGCCACAGAGATGTGAATTGTTAACCGAAAGGCAGAGAAGCTCCCATGTGCAAACTTACTGATTTAGAACTCCTTATCCTCGAAAAACCACACGCCTCCTGTGAGGACTTTGATTCATTGCTCGGTGATTACGTTGAGAATGAAGTATCTGAGATGGTGCGAGAAAAGTTAGACGACCATCTTTCGGAATGTATCGTCTGCCAAAACGGTTTGGCACTTTATAGCCAGGTGATAGATTTAGCCGGAGACCTTGGTCGTGAGCAACGAGAGGCGCCCATGCCTTCTGATGTAAAGCGAAGGCTACATGAGAAGCTCAATGCCTCCTTAGGGCTTAAATTGTCCACCTCCTTCTAAACAATTAATGGCGAGTCGAAAGTTCCCTAACGAAAATTTGTGATGGATTATCTATCGCGTAAGTGAATGTAGAGATCTGAAAGGTTTGAACCAACCGTGAGATTTTTCAAGCCGAAGGTATTTGAGGCATCTGAAGAACCTTCGGTAAATTGGTAAAAATAAAGTCGATCTATTCCGGGAACAATACTTCTTAGGTACGGCCAGACTCGTTCAACATAGTTGAGTTGTTCGTTAACCCCTTGCCGTCCGGACTCAGTGACCCAAATCGGTTTTGAAAGCTGATTTAAGAAATCTGTTGGTCCACCTGGGAGAAGGAAGCGCTCCACGCTTGTTCCATAAATGTGAACTCCCCATATATCTAAGTAGTCCTCTGCCCCCAAGGAGTAGAGAGCTTCATTGTACTGCAGCGTTTCAGGATAGTTCTGAATGATGGAGGTAGTTGCTGCCGAAACGACCTCTTTCCCTTTCGCTCTTCGTTTTATGTAGCGGTAACTTCTCCGGAGCAGCTCAATATAGTGCTCCGGAGAGTCCTTTACGTCGAGATACGAGCTCTCTGGTAGATCGATATTTGGCTCATTCCATACCTGGAACGCTCTTATCTTCCGATTCCGCCGAAATTTGCGGATCGTTGGTTTTAAAAATTCCCTGTGAAAAGTAAGTCTTGGATCTCCATTACTCCAGTTTGCAGGGTCCGCCATCCAACTTGGTGCACCAGTGATGATGACAAGCGCTTGAACTCCTTGAGGGATGTTTCGTGCGATGTCCTTATAGAAGGAGTAATCGACTGAGGAGTCTGGGCTGGGTTGTACATCGTCGTTCCAACCAAAGAGCACTCGAACGTATCGGAGCTTCAGCGAGTCCCTCACTTCGAGAAACTGTTCGCTGATGGTCCCAAATCGCTGATCATTTACAAAGGCGCTCACGCCCATTCGTGAATAGTCTATCTCCTCTCGAGGGAGGAGGGAGAGCGCTCGAGGGGCTGGCTCTTCAGCCACTACATTCCCAGCAGTGCTCACAAAAATTAGTATTAGTAAGAAGCGAATCATGGGGTACATTCACTATATCGTTACCAATGCTAGCGGACTTTAAAAACTTCATGGCAGGGTGAGATAGTATTATCTCATAGATTTTCGTAGCTGTTTTCTACCGGCAAGCCGGAAAAGAATGAGGCCAAGGGGAGAAATGGTCCAATACCAGAGGTGAGGGGTTATGAAAGAGATTCTCTCATGACATCTACCGATCCCGACCATCCGAAAGGACGTTTAATATCCTTTCGTGAAATCAATGCCGATCTCCCCACGGTTCATGATCAGTCTTTACCTGACATTACGGAAAAGGCGCCGGAATCGAAATCCGTGGAACCCGTGGATCCATTTCCCGATTCGGCGATCCCTTACATGTTAGAGAGTATAGAGGGGATCGTGCAGCAACTTGAGAATGCCTCTCGCGCTGGCCACCTGGCCCACTTCGTCAACACGCTTGAGCCTTATACCCAAGAGGAGAATCGAATAGTAGACGCCTATAGGGAAGGAGCTCTTTCACGTTCACCCGGAAAAGGTGATTTTCGGATTCACAACTTTACAGCTGCGCTTCGTCGGTTTCATCAAGCGGTTCCAACCGCAGGAAAATCGTTTGAGGTCCCTTTTGTGAGCTGGGATAAAGAAAGTGCAACTAGCAACATGGTCGTAGTTGAGGGAGACCGTACGGTTTCTCTTACAGCGGAGCAGGCAATTGCCGCGAGTAAGTGGGGGATTAAGTTTCGTTTTGCTAATGAAGAAGATCAGAGCCGCTTTAATACCCGTCTTCTCGCCAAAGCTCTTGATGGTCTTATTGGTGATTTGCAGGGAATAGCGCGAATCGATGTGTATTTCTCGAGAAAAAAATCGGCTCCACGCGCCCTTTTGGGTGAAGCTCGAGCTGGAGCACGCTTCGAAGATCTCATTCTCGATATTCTGCGGGAGCATGAGCCCTTAGCTTCTCGAGCTTCAATCGATCAAGATGTGATCCAAAAAACGGACCTCCGCATTCATGCTGAAGGGGTAGCAAATGGGAAGGGATGCCGTGCCCAGGTAAAGTACATTGCCGATCCAAAAGTGCACGCGAGAGAACTTGCAGCGTTCCGATTGCCGGAGGAGTACGTCATCATTAGTCCCATCACTATTGCAGACGGCATCGCTTCAGCAGCAAACTTCGACCCGAAATCGCGGCGGTTCCATGCGCTCGACCAGGCTCTTCCAGAGCAAAACTTGCTTGGTAACTCAAGGGCCCTTGGGTACGCACTGCAAGGTCTTTTTCGACAAGCCCTGCAGGAGCCGACTCTTGATCCAAGAGGTCCGGCATTTCTGTTGCCGACCGACTTGAGAGATTTCATCCGTTCATATGTCTCTGAGGCCGCTATCATTGCTGACGGTGCACGGACAAAAAGAAAGCAGGCCTCCTAGCTTTGTTGCTAGTGTCGTTGAAGGGGAGCTTATACTGCCCGCAAATGAAATTCCCGGTCTCGTCGTCGAAAGCT